>JAZUOQ010000024.1:0-7231 GCA_045604775.1 Eubacteriales bacterium | reverse complement strand
TGTATAATCACAGCCATCCTCTTTACCGTCAAAAAGGACTTTATGTGCAATTCCCTTTTCATCAAGTTCTTTACAAATTCTTTCAACAAAAACTGTTCCTGCTTTGTCGCAACCGATAGTAATCATTTTTTCTGTTTCTCCTTTAATTCTCTTTCTGCCTGTGACATTCTTAAATAACTGAGTTTTATATCCTTTGCGGATACTGACAACTTCTTCATTGCTGCTTTTGCAATAGCATCGCCCTGAACATAAAGCATTTTACCTTCGGGAAAGTTGATATTCATAAACACTGACGCTGCGTTTTCAAAGAGATATGCGCCGTCACCGAGTATTTTCACCGGTTTATCACCGTAATTTGAAATACGCGTAATAACATCATCCACCGACATTGCACTGTCTTCACATATACGTATTATCTCTCCGTTCTTGCTTTCAAATACCGCAGTATACACCTGCGAGCGTCTGGCATCAAGTGCAGGAATAATGATACAATCCTCATCACAGAAATTATATGCAAGCGCCTCCAATGTAGGTACAGGACGTACCGGTTTGTTACCTGCAAGCCCCATAACAAGCGAGGCACCGATACGAAGACCTGTAAAAGAGCCCGGACCTACTGTAACAGCAAATTCATCAATATCACTAATATCTACGCCAGCCAATTTCAAAACACTGTCCACCATCGGCAATAGTGTTTGAGAATGGGTAAGACCTGAATCAGTAAAATTTCGGGCAATAAGCGTCCCATCCTCCGTCACAGCACAGGCTGCAGTTTTACCGGAAGAGTCAATACTCAATAGTTTCAATTATAATTCTCCATTTTTTATAGTTATTTTTCTGAATTCACCACAAAAATCAATAGTGACATATATTATATCGCCTTCAAGACCGTCCGCAACATTTTCACTCCACTCAATAAGTGAAATACCGCTATTTTCAAAATCATAAAAACCCGTATCATACAATGCATCAGCCCCATATACACGGTACATATCGTAATGATATATGTTCACATCACCATCATAGCAGTTCATAATTGCAAAAGTGGGGCTGGTGACAGCACCGGTATAACCAAGTGCTTGACAAACATATCGTATAAATGTGGTTTTCCCTGCACCGAGGCCGCCGCGAAATGCAACAATTGCAGGTGAAGTAAGCGTTTTTGCAAACTCAAAAGCTGCATTTTTGGTATCTTCAAGTGTTTTTACCGTAAACTCCATTTACACCCTGCCTTTCAATATGTTAAATATTATAACAGTAGCTGTTAATCTTTTCAAGCATTTTACTTGTATTTTGTCAACAATTATTCTATAATGTTTTCTGAAAGGAGGACTGTATATGCCAAGAAGAATAGTTGATTTTTTTATGTATGTAATAAAACGTTTTGATCTTATGCTTTTTTTACTATGCACAGTATCCTCTTTTTATGGAATAATGCTTATCAGTTCAGCAACATCGGGATTTGGTACAAGTAAATATGTTATTGTACAGACCTGTGCTATGCTTATGGGACTTGCGGGTACTTTTTTGATTGTGTTAATAGATTATGAAAACTTGATGTCACTTTCAAAATATATATTTGGATTATGTATATTTGCCCTTGTACTCACGCTTATTATTGGTATTGAAGTAAACGGAAACAAGAACTGGATAGTTGTCGGTCCGCTGAGCATTCAGCCATCAGAGTTTGTAAAGGTTGGGTTTATAGTATCATTCGCAACGCACATAACACGTGTACGAAACTCAATTAATCATCCCCGCTCACTTATACCCTTATGTTTACATTTTGGCATCATATTTGGGCTTGTAATGTTGGAAGGTGACCTTGGTACCGGTCTTGTGTTCCTGTTTATATTCGTTATTATGATGTTTGCCGCAGGCCTGCACTGGTTGTATTTTACAGTAACCGGCGTTGCAGTCATCGCAGCAGCTCCGCTTGTATTCAGTAAAATGCCAACGTATCAGCAAATGCGAATTCTTGCAGTATATGATCCAAGTCTTGACCCATTAGGGTTTGGATACCACACCATACAAAGTAAGATAGCTCTTGGTTCGGGTGGGCTTACAGGTTCCGGACTTTTTAATGGAATACAGACACAGTACAGTATACTGCCGGAAAAGCAGACCGACTTTATTTTCTCGGTTGCAGGCGAAGAACTTGGTTTTGTAGGTAATTTTATAATTATATTGCTACTGTGTTCCATTATATTTAGAGTTTTTTATATAGCAAAAACGGCACGAGATTTTTGTGGAATGCTTATCTGTGCAGGTGTCGGGGCTGTATTTTTGTTTCAAGCAGCAGAGAACATCGGAATGTGTCTTGGTTTGTTACCCGTAATAGGTATCACTCTACCGTTTTTTAGTTACGGTGGCTCGTCAATGCTTGCGTGCATACTTCTTATGGGACTTGTTATGTCGGTAAATTCACATCGCAAAGGCGGATTTTTTAAAAAGTAGAGGAATTATGAAAAGAATAGTTTGTTTTTTATTATGTTTAATTATTTTAAGCAGTATAATACCTGTATCTGTTGTGGCACAAACACCAAAGCTTGTGGCATTAACTTTTGATGACGGACCAAGTAAATACACAGAAACACTGGTTGACGGTCTTGCAGCGCGCGGTGCAAAAGCTACTTTTTTTATAGTAGGAAATATGGCGGCATCGCGTATGTCTACTATTCACCGTATGGTAAACGAAGGGCATCAGATAGCAAATCACACAACTTCTCATCCAAACCTTGCAAGATTATCTGCTGAAAACGTATCAAATCAACTTGCCGGATGCAGATATTATCTTGTTCAAGCCGCTGGTGAACAGACATTTTGTTTAAGGCCGCCGTATGGATCATATAATTTAACCGTACAAAGTGTTGCGAATATGCCCATTATCACTTGGAGTGTTGATACGCTGGACTGGAAATACAGAAATGCAGACAGTGTATACAATAAAATTATGAACAATACTAAGGACGGAAGCATCGTACTGCTTCATGATTTGTATTCAACAAGTGTAACCGGTGCTTTACGTGCTATAGATTCTCTCAAGGCACAAGGTTATGAGTTTGTTACTATTGAAGAATTATTCAGACGACGTGCCGTAACTCTGGAAAATGGCAAAGTATACTCAAGCGCGTATAATCACGGAATAACACTTCCTAATTTAACAAATCCTGTAATAACTACAGAGAGTGTTTACGGCGGAAAACAGATAACTATCACCTGTGATACACCTGATGCCCAAATATACTATACTACTGACGGAAGTGATCCGACAATCAGCTCAAACAAGTATACAGAACCGTTTAAGGTAGGTATGCCAACTACCGTACGCGCAATATCATACTGCGGTTATCAAAGTGAAATAATAAGTCGGTATGTTTGGGCTGAACCCGCAACGGAACCTGTTATTAAATACGAAAACGGAATACTAACTTTAACACCGGCAGACGCAACAACGATTTATTATATAACGGATGGAAGTGAAGCTAACTATTCAAGCGCTGTATACACTGAACCAATACCTATCGAAAGAAATGCAAATCTGCTTATCACTGCACTTGGAAAAGGCGATAAGATGATACATCTCACTCTGACTTTACACGGCAAACTGCTAAGAGATATTCACGATATGGAATGGTATTATCCGTATGTCAGTGATGTTATAAATTATGGACTTATGAACGGAGTCAGCCAGTACGAGTTTGCACCGTTTGGTAATGTAACACGTGCAATGTTTACAACAGTACTTCACCGTATGTCATCAGATTTTGAGACTCAGTATTCACCTGCCACTTTCGGCGATATCGATAACTCATCGTGGTACACAGAAGCTGTGGCGTGGGCGCAAAGCACAGGAATTACACAGGGCATATCACCAACCGAATTTGCACCGGATAATCAGATAACACGTGAAGAGATGTGTACGATGCTAAGTCGTTTTTTTACATATTATGAATATGCTTTTCCACTTAAAGACGCACCAAACTTTAATGATAATTCAGCAATATCAGACTGGGCGCTCGAGTCGGTATTACTGCTTAGCCGTGCAGGAATAATAAACGGTACGGGTGATGGAAACTTTACACCCAAGTCTTTGGCAACACGCGCAGAATGCGCTAAAATCGTCACAGAAACATATAAACTGATAAATGTAAAATAATAGAGGAGCCAAGCTCCTCTATTATTTTCTGTATTTTCCAGGTGTGGTGCCGACGTGTTGTTTAAAGCAACTTGAAAAGTAGTGTTCATTTGTAAAGCCAAGTTCGCTTGCGATCTCACGAATTGGCATACGGGTACTTTTCAAAAGTTGTTTTGCAACATACATTTTACGTTTTAATGCATACTCATAAGGTGTTACAGCATAATTCTTTTTAAATATACGTATCGTCTGTGATTGTGAACGATAAATAAGCGCCGACAAATCTTCGATTTTTATAGATTTACTATAGTTTGCATCAATATATTCCTTTAAAATGACAGCATCTTCTGAATATTTTCTCTCTTCTGTATAAACACATTCAGCCATTGCCTGTATTATTTCGTGAACAATAACTGCATTTCTGTTCTCAATGGAATGTCTGTCCATAACACTATTGGCATTTTTATTGAACTCATCAAACAAGCTAAATACACGACAGTTGCGAAAAAAATATACGTATCCCCTATTCCATACATATCAACAAGTTTTTCCACAAGTTCACCACGTATATTGAACCAAATCTTCGTCCACGGCGTGTCTGCATCAGAATAATAGTTATGATCTTCACCTGCACGCAGCATATATACATCACCTGCCTCGGGATGTACAATTCCGTTTTTAGTAACAATTGTACCCGTACCGGAAATTATGTATTCAAAAACAAAAAAAGGTGACTTTTTCCTATTCATCTTATAACTGCCGTCACAGTAGGACGTTCCACACAAATCAATGGAAAACAACGTATTATCTGTTTTCGGAAAACTTTTAAGTACTTCTCTCATGCGTAAATTTCTAACCTTTATGAATCTATTTTTTATTGTTTTAAATATAGTATAGCATTATAATTAACTTAAATCAATACAAGGAGTTGAATTTCATGAAAAGAAGCGAACATCCAAATCCTCAAAAAAAACATTCAAGTTTTATTAATCTTAACGGCAAATGGGAATTTGAGTTTGACAACACTCTGGTAGGCAAAGAAAAGAAATTTTTCAAACGCGAACATCTTGATGGAACAATAGAGGTACCGTTCTGTCCCGAAAGCAAATTGTCAGGTATTGGAAACACCGACTTTATAAACGGTGTATGGTACAGACGTGATATTGATATTAATGAACAAGACCTTGACGGTAATATACTTATTAACTTCGGTGCTGTTGATTATATTGCAGAAGTTTATATAAACGGAGAATTTGCGACAAGTCATACCGGTGGATATACACCCTTTACTGTAAATGCTACAAAGTACCTTAAAGCAGGCAAAAACTCACTTTGTGTTTATGCTAAAGATGATATGCGTTGGGGACTTCCGCGTGGCAAACAATGTGGAAAACTTCACTCTTGTGGATGCGATTATACACGTACCAGCGGTATATGGCAAACAGTATATATGGAAAAACTTCCAAAATCATATATTACTAATGTTAAATTTACACCTGATGTTAAAAATCAAAGTGTTGTTGCAGAAGTAATGACCGCCGGTTCCGGTGATATTAAAATTGAAGTTTTTTATAAAGACAAAATTGTAGGTGAGTCACAAAAGAGTACAAACGGCGTTAAATGCGCATTTGACATAAAACTGTCAGAACTTCATTTATGGGAAATCGGAAAAGGTAGACTGTATGATGTAAAGGTAACTTTCGGTGAAGATATCTATGAAAGTTATTTTGGTATGCGTGAAGTACGGCTTGATGACAAAAAGTTTCTTATAAACGGAAAAAGTTCCTTCCATCGTTTTGTACTTGATCAAGGATTTTATGAGGACGGTATTTACACGGCACCTACAGGAGAAGATATTGAAAAAGATATTCTACTGTCATTATCGCTTGGCTTTAACGGTGCAAGACCGCATATGAAGGTATTTGAGCCGTTATATTTCTATTATTGTGACAAACACGGCTACCCAGTATGGGGTGAGTTTGCTAACTGGGGGTTGGATTTTGGTGATGCCGAAACGCTCTCTATAGTGCTTCCGCAGTGGTTAGAAGCTGTCGAACGCGATTACAGTCATCCGTCAATAATCGGTTGGTGCCCTTTAAATGAAACCAATATTAACAACCATACTAACGGCAAGCCGATACACGATGGAATTGTTGCGGGATTGTATTTTGCAACAAAAGCACTTGATCCTACTCGCCCATGTATTGACACAAGCGGATATGTACATCAAAAGTTTACAGATATATATGATATGCATAACTACACGCAGGATCCCGAAAGAATTCGTGCTGAATATGCCCCGTTAAACAATGGTGAAAAACCGGTTGATATAAACAATAAACATTTCCGCAAAGAAAGTTTTTACAACGGTCAGCCGCTCTTTATATCCGAATTTGGCGGTGCGCGTTGGACAAAAAATGAGAACGGCGATGCTAAAAAACAAAAAGCTTGGGGATACGGCAATGCTCCTAAAACCGAAGAAGAATTTTTTGCACGTTTTGAAGGACTATGCCACGCCCTTATGGAAAATAAAAATATATTTGGTTTTTGCTATACACAACTTTATGATATAGAACAAGAGCAAAACGGTCTGTTATATTACGACCGTTCACCCAAGTTTGATAACGCGAAATTTAAAGCAATTCTTGGTAAATGTGCAGAAATTGAAAAATAATTTTAAAATTTTTAAAAAACCTATTGCAAAAGGTGAAAAATATGGTATTATATATTAGCACTCTAAAACAAAGAGTGCTAATATGTTGTTTCAGGAGGAAAATATAATGAAACTTAAACCGCTCGCAGACAGAGTAGTAATTAAAATGGTAGAGGCGGAAGAGACAACTAAAAGCGGAATTATACTTACCGCAGCCGCAAAAGAGAAGCCTCAGGTAGCAGAGGTCGTTGAAGTAGGTCCCGGCGGATTTGTTGACGGGGTTGAAGTTAAAATGACAGTTAAGCCCGGTGATAAAGTAGTTACAAACAAATACAGCGGAACTGAAATTAAGCTTGACAGTGAAGAATATGTAATAGTTAAACAGGGCGATATTTTAGCAATTGTTGAATAAGGAGTGAACATTAATGGCTAAACAAATC
>JAZUOQ010000023.1:0-8016 GCA_045604775.1 Eubacteriales bacterium | reverse complement strand
GAAGTCTTTCATCTAAACTGATACTTCTACTTCTTAAAAGTATATCGCACAATTTAGCCTTAAACTTTTGAACTGATTTAATATGTGGTTTAGGTCTCCATTTATTTTGATTAATCTTTCTGTAAAATCCAAAACCTAGATATTTAATTTGGTTAGGTCTTGCAATTTTACTCTTTTCTACATTTACAATAAGTCCTAATTTCTTTGTTATAAATGTAGTTACACTTTCCATTACCCTGTTCGCTGCTTTTTCTGATTTTACCATTATTAAGCAGTCATCGGCATATCTTACAAAATTAAGACCTCTTTTTTCTAATTCTTTGTCAAGTTCATTAAGCATTATATTAGATAATAATGGACTTAAGTTTCCACCTTGCGGTGTACCTTTCTTTGTTTCTTGAATTACACCATTTTCCATTACTCCACTTTGTAAGAATTTTCTTATTAGTGATACTAAGTTACCATCTTTGATAGTTCTTCTTATTATCCCTATGAGTTTATCTTGATTAACTTCATCAAAGAATGACTGTAAATCAATATCTACAACCCAATCATATCCATCATTAAAGCATTCAAGTACCTTAATAACAGCCATTTCACAAGAACGACTAGGTCTAAAGCCAAAGGAATTATTAGAAAATTGTTCCTCATAAATAGGTGTTAATACCTGTACTATTGCTTGTTGTATCATTCGGTCTATGACCGTTGGTACTCCAAGCATTCTTTTTCCACCGTCAGGCTTGGGTATTTCTACTCGCTTGACTGCCTTTGGCTTGTATCTTCCACTTCTCAGTGCTTCCAGTAAATCCTCTCGATTTTCCTTTAGATATGACAACATTTCTTCTACTGTCATTCCGTCAATTCCTGCCGAACCTCCATTCTTCTTTACTTTAAGGTATGCTTTATTCAGATTATTTCTGTCCAGAATTGCCTCAAGTAAATTTTCTGCACTGTCTTTTCTTACTGTTTCAGTCGAAGCAATACTACACGCTCCTCTGTTACTCTTTGTTTCCAACATACCCTCACAGGGGTAGCCGATTTCCATCGTTTTCTGTGGTCTTTGCATTACTTCTTCCTCCTTCATTTCCAAGACTGACTATTGTTCAGTCCTTCCCGAAAAAAAAATTTCGGTACTATGACCTCTGCTGACTTCTTGCAATTTAACCGAGAGTATGATTATGACTCTATACTTGCACTTGAAGGTACTATGATTATCAATGGTAAGTGGACAGAAGCTGATCTTACCGAAGGTAACATAGTGTCTTATTATTTCAGAGGGCAGACTTATACTGAACCATATGATTCTGCCCGCCATTTTGCATCACATGCCAATGCTCAGGAGGCGTATCTTGCAACAAACCCGGATATCATAAACGATGTACCTGTTTATGTTTTTGCACCTGGTGAATACCCTACAATATATGTACGCTATAGCGCACAGATTTTCGGTGCTAATGCAGGTATCAATCCTAACTCTACACCTACCGAATGGACAGCAGATGCGATTCGTGACGGTCTTGCAGAAAATGTACAGCGCGATACTGTTAACGAAACTGTATTTGTAGGTGGTATTCATCGCTCTACTAGAGCTGATGGTGATTCTGATTCTGATACTTCGATTGCCTATAATCTAGTTAAAGCTGAAACTGAAGAGGGTATGAAAATTGATTATGTTTTTACTCTTGATGGCATTAAGATAACAGGTAATAAAGGTATAAGTTTACGTGATTTGTCAATTACACGTAATTATACATATAACGGTGAAACTTTTTCTGCAGTCGGTTATAGATATCAAAATGTTTCACTTATAAATTCGGTCGTTTCTGATTTTTCGGGATCAGGTATGTATGGTGCGCTTTTTTCAGCTCATGAAAATAGTTATAATTATAACGACATCACAATAAAAAATGTTCGTATGACAAATGTGTCATCGCCTACGCTGTTTCATAAATATTTAAGAAATCTTACAATTAATGGCTTGTACTATGCAAATTCCAGCGGTAGAATTTTCGGTAGTAGTGTGTCAAATGCAACATATTCCGATTCTTCTTCGGTTAGTGTCGTTTATGATCAATATATAACAGTTGAAAATAGTATATTTTATAACAATACTGCAACAAATTCCTTTACATTTGGTAATGCTGTTTCTACACATAAATGCACAAAACAGAAGTTTAACTTTGTGAACAATATTTTTTATAATGCAACCGGCGAAGGCGAGGCATTGTTTGATATTCGTAGCCGTAACACTACAAATAATATTGCAGTTATAGCTAATATTACTAATAATCATTTTTATCAGTCAAATAGTGTTTCATCTGTTTTTTTCGGAAATTCTCTTAATCAGCGCACTGAAACTGTTTTGAATTTTAATAATAATCGCATTACAGGTTCTTTTGGGTCTATCTTCCCTGATATGACCACTTTTACAGATTCAGAATTCATTACAAACAATCTTAGTTATAATTTTGATTATAACTTTTTTGCAGCAGATGCATCTAGCAGAGGAATTCAGCCTGTATGGGCTTGTGCTCCGATAACTTCTCTTAAAAACGGATATGATTTTAATAATGTTTTGTATTTTACAGATTTTGCTCTTACAACACTTGGTGATGCTAATATTCTTGACAGTTCTTTTGATATCACCGGTGTTACAGGTCTGGGAGAAAGTGTAGTAATTTCTAATAATAGAATAAGTGCAGTTATTTATTATGAGAACGGTATATACACACCGACTTTCTCAGTTGGTGATGATAAGAAAGTTACTATCTATACCGATAATAGCAGACAAAATTCTGTGACTGTTATAGATCCTGAAACAATAACTTCCGGTACAAATTATAATATAGTTGTTTCAGATGGAGTTTCAGAAAAAATATATTATCTTACTATTACTGTTGAAAGTGAATCTTTTATTGATGATATTTCTGAATTAGATGAAACAAAATTTAGTTTTCCAACTATAACAATAGACACATCCGGTGCGGCAATTAATAGCAAAGAAATTTATACTGATTGCATCGTATCTACAGGTAATACAACCAGCGATTATATTATTACGGATAAAACTGCCGGAATTCGTCTTCGCGGTAACTCTACTAAGTCTGCTGATAAAAAACCATATCGTATTAAATTTGACAGTAAACAGAATTTATTTGGTATGGGAAAAGCAAAAAGCTGGGTGCTTTTAGCTAATGCATTTGATAAGACAATGTCAAGAAATGCTATAGCGTTTTCTATTGCTCAGCAATTAGGACTTGACTATACATCTTTATATCAATTTGTAAATGTTTATTTGAACGGTGAATATGTGGGTGTTTATTTATTGTGTGAACAAACACAAACCGGTAGCACTCGTGTTGATGTTGAAGAAGATGAAACAGGAAAAGTTGATACCGGATATCTCATTGAACTTACCGGCAATGCAGATGCAGATGAACCTAGATTTATACCTGCTGAAGTTGAAAATTCCCTCTATGGTAACTGGCGTACGAATGTTATGGAGGTTGTATTCAAAACACCCGATACCGATTATTTAACTAATGAACAAATTGCGTTTATGGAAGATTATTTCAATACCGTAAATGCAGCAATTCTAACTCACGATATGGAAACTTTTAACAAGTATTGTGATGTAGAATCTTATGCTAAAGTGTTTCTTGTTAATACAATTATGAATAATTCAGATGCGGGTTATCAGCTTTATATGTATAAGTATGAGAACGGCGGAAAAATGTTTGCAGGTCCTGTTTGGGACTATGATCAAAGTTCAGCTGCCGGTACTCATGGTGGTAATACTTATGATCAGTGGTATACCGGTTCACCAAATCCATGGTATGATTCCTTCTCAGAATGGGATGAATTTTTGGTACTTGTAAAACAGCAATATGATGAAAATCTTGAAGAAATACAGAAAATAATAGAAACTTATACAAATTCTTTTTATTATAGTAACGCTTATGATTTTCAGGCTAATGATGTTGTATGGTCAAATCTGACAGAGGATTATTACAGAATTAGTACCGAGATAAAAACTCTTACTACATATCCTGCTAATTTTGCTCATCTTGAAACTTGGTTTGATAACAGAATAAATTGGTTGACATCCGCTCTATCTACAGTTGAAACAAATGTAAAATCAATTGCTTTTGATGCGGACAATTTAATCATAGAGATCAATAAACAAATTGAGTTAAACGTTAATTTCACACCTATGTTTTCAAAAGGTGATATTGTATGGAATAGTTCTAATGAAAGTGTTGCAACTGTAGTAAACGGTATAGTAAATACGCTTTCAATCGGAAATACTACAATAACTGCAACGATTAGTGGTACAGAAATATCGGCATCATGTACATTACATGTTGTTTTTCAGGACAATACGATCACTGATATTGAAGATCTTGATACATCAAAACTCAATTTACCTATAATTTCAATCAATACTGATAAAGGTTTACCGGTAATAGATAAAAATGAATATCGTGATTGTGAGGTATCAATAAATAATACTTCGGATGAATACACTCTTACTAATGTAGCATGTGGTATTCGTTACCGTGGTAATTCAACTTTTAGTTCTTTAGTTTCTCCATATCTAAAATATGCATATAGAATAAAATTTGATAAAAAACAAAACTTATTCGGTTTCGGAAAGGCAAAAAGCTGGGTTCTTTTAGCTAATGCATTTGATAAAACAATGGTAAGAAATGCTATTGCTTTTTCAGTAGCTGATGATCTAGGTCTTGACTATACTACAAATTATCAGTATGTAAACTATTATTTAAATGGCATTTATATGGGTGTATACATGTTGTGTGAACAAACACAAACAGGTGACAATCGCGTTGAAGTAGAAGAAGACGAGACAGGTAAGGTAAATACAGGTTATTTGTTAGAGCTTACAGGCAACGCTGATGCTGATGAGGTTGTATTTGTTCCGGATGAGGTTTCGAATTCACTTTACGGTAATTGGCGTACGAATGTTATGGAGGTTTCTGTTAAAACACCTGATAGTGATATTGTTACTGATGCTCAAGTAGCTTTTGCTGAAGAGAATTTTAATATTATCAACGAGGCTATATTAACTCATGATTGGGATACTTTCAGTGAAATAGCCGATGTGGAATCATTTGCAAAATATTTTCTTGTAAACACTATTATGAATAATGGTGATGCCGGATATCAGATTTATATGTACAAATATGAAAATGATGGTAAGTTTTTTGCAGGTCCTGTATGGGATTTTGATCAGAGTTCTGCAGCGGGTACCCATGTAGGTAATACTTATAACAAGTGGTATACGGGTTCTGAAAATCCGTGGTTTGATTCGTTTGTAGGTTGGAACGAATTTATGGTTCTTGTAAAACGTATTTACGATGAAAATATAGAAAATATCAAGACCATAATAGATTATTATGTAAATGATGCATATTATGCTTATCAGTATGACTTTAATGCTAATGAAGCAAAATGGAAGAATGTTCTTAACGGCAATTTCTTTAGAATTACTGCAGAAGTTCAGTCACTTACTTCTTTTGAACAAAATTATGAGCATCTTGAAAAATGGATGATAAATCGTATAAACTGGCTTGATACTCAGTTTGCTAATATTTCTTGTGAGGCAACAGGAGTCATACTTGATAAATCTGACATTTCAGTCGGTTTAAATATGACATCAACGCTTACTGCTACACTTGTTCCTTATTATGCAGATTCTGTTGAACTCGTATGGGAAAGTTCAGATGTTAATATTGTATCGGTTGAAAACGGTATTCTTGAAGGTGTTTCAGAAGGTGAAGCTACTGTTACCGTAACTATTGCCGGTACGGATATATCTGCTGTTTGTGAAGTTACAGTTATAAATGCGGTAGAATTAACAGGTACTGTTACTATAAGTGATACATATGTGGTTGGTGATGTAATTACACCTATTATAGCTTTGTCTGACTTTGATATAAGCCTTGAATGGTACAGAAATGGAAAGCCACTTGGTTTGAATACTGAAACATATACAGTTACTGCATCCGATGTCGCACAGCAGATATCTGTTTGCGCGGTTGGAACAAATGATGCAATTGGCAGTATAATGAGTAATACTGCATTAATGACTAAAAATACTCCTGACAAAGCTACAACACCTGTTCTTATTTCAAATGGTCTTTTTACAATAGAAGTTGTTTATGAAGATGGTTATGAGTACAGTATCAATGGTGAAGATTGGCAGACAAGCGGTGTGTTTGCAGGACTTACAGCAGGTACGGAGTATTCTATTGTACGTCGTACGATTGAAACAGGTACTTCGTTTAATTCTGAAACCAGTGATGCGCTTGTAGTAATAGCTGATGGTGTAACTGCACCTTATTTTACAGAAGGATATGAAGGTGAACTTCCTGTTACTTCACTTGCATTGAGTAATGCGGCTGAAAATCTTTCATCAGGCTCATACATTTGTGAAGAGTGGGAAGGTAAAATATACACCTTTGTTGTTGGTGTAAATGCTTTTGCTTCTCTTGATGATGCTTTAGATTATGCTACAGCTAATGGAATTGAAACTCCATCCGTAATTGTTACTAAAATTACAGAAAACAGTGATATCATAGTCAATGGTTCTGTAAAGCTATATGCATCAAATTTCAGCATTTCACCTTTTGTTAAAACAATTAATGAAGCTGTTAAATCAAATGGTAACGATTGGGCTGAGAATGAAGCATATATTAATAATCAAACAATAGTAAACGATATTATTCTTGGTTCAGGTATTTCCGGAAAAACTGTTGAAATATCCGGCTTTACTTTTACAGGTGTTATTACTGATATAGCTAGACTAGCTAATAATACACCTACAAATATTACTTTTAAGAACATAATGAAAGATGGTACTGCTGCAACTAATAGGTCATATCTGATCCAGCCGACTAACAGCAATACCAACAGTTCCGGTAATACATTACAGCAGGATGTTTTATATATACAAAATTTCTATATCAGAAGTGTGCATACAAATGCACGGCTTATAGGTGAGTGGATACCTGCATACACTACTTTTGATGGACTCTATTGTGATGCAGAAGATTCAGGAATGAATACGTATTCTGGATATATAAAGCAAAATGCGCATTCAACTGTATTTACAATTAAAAATTCTAATCTTCGTAACTGGACAAAGAATACTTCTGGATTTGGTATGCTTTGTTTCGAAGGATTTGAGAAAAAAGATGTCGGTTCAAATACTGTTAAACTTGTTTTTGATAATAACATTTTAACTAATTTTGCAGGAAGGTTCTCTCCTACCACAAAAACAGCATCACTTATTGAATGGTATGCAAATGCATTCTCTGATGTAATATTTACAAATAATTATTATGATGCTATAAATAATGATTATACTTCAGTTGAAAGTTCTGAGATGTTTTTTAGTTTAGGTCTTACTTCATCAAACTGTAATTCAAATGGCTATGGTGATGTTGTTATTACCGGTAATATTTTTAATGGTTTAGATAATACTCTATCGGTAGATAACAGTGGGAAATATCATGCTCAGTTTGATTTTGAGGTTTGTGATAATTTTACTATTGAACATCGAAATGAGGATATTACAACACAAACAGGTGTTGAACTTATGATTAATAGTAATCATACACTTAAAACAGGTACGACAAGTCGTTACTGGCTTGACAGTGCAATGACTGTAAGTTCTGAACAACCCGAAGAAGATCCGGCATTTGATGCTGAGACAGGAACACTAACACTTGTAGGTGAGGGTACTGTTTGGGGAATTCCTGAAGGCGTTGACTCAACACTTGTTAAACACATTATAATCAAAGGTTATACTGCAACAGGTGCAAACGTATTTGCAGACTTCAAGAATCTTATCTCAGTAACACTTCCCGAAGGCTTTGTAGAACTTGGTTACGGTACATTCTATGGCTGTACAAACCTTGCAACAATCAATCTTCCCTCAACACTTCAGATAATCGGTAAATGGTGCTTCTTTGCAGTTAAGGGAATGACAGC
>JAZUOQ010000022.1:0-12681 GCA_045604775.1 Eubacteriales bacterium | reverse complement strand
ATGGTCCCTAATACGATCAAGGCTGTATGGGGCTTTAACGGTACTGAGCGTCCGGGTGCTGTGTATCTTGCATCTGTACTTGCGACACATACGCAAAAAGGTCTGCCTGCTTTTGGTATATACGGTCACGATGTACAGGATCTTGATGATACCGAGATACCTGAGGATGTAAAGGAAAAACTTTTGCGTTTTGGTAGAGCAGCTGTTGCTGCTGCGTCAATGCGTGGCAAGTCATACCTACAGATAGGTTCTATCTGTATGGGAATTGGCGGCTCTATTATTGATACAAACTTTATTGAAGATTATCTTGGTATGCGTGTAGAGTCTGTTGATGAGGTGGAAATCATCCGCCGTATGACAGAGGGTGTTTATGATAAGGCGGAGTATGAAAAAGCACTTGCTTGGGCAAAAGCAAACTGTATTGAGGGTTTTGACAAAAATCCGAAAGAACTTCAGAAAACACGCGAAGAGAAGGATGCAGACTGGGAGTTTGTTGTTAAAATGATGGTTATAATCAAAGACCTTATGAATGGCAACAAAAATTTGCCTGAGGGTTGTGAAGAAGAAATGGTTGGCCATAACGCTATTGCCGCAGGTTTTCAGGGACAGCGTCAGTGGACAGACTTCTACCCGAACTGTGATTTTCCTGAGTCTATGCTCAATACATCATTCGACTGGAACGGTGCTAGGGAGCCGTATATTCTTGCAACCGAGAATGATGTATTAAATGGCATCGGTATGCTGTTTATGAAGTTACTCACCAATCGCGCACAAATGTTCGCTGATGTACGTACATACTGGAGTTCAGAGGCAGTAAAACGTGTTACAGGTTATGATATTGAGGGTAAGGCAAAAGAGTCAAACGGTTTTATACATCTTATAAACTCCGGTGCTTGTTGTCTTGATGCAAACGGTGCTGCAAAGGATGAAAACGGAAATTCTGTTATGAAACCATGGTATGAGGTTACTGAAGCTGATCAAAAGGCTATAATGGAAAACTCTACTTGGAATTACGCCGATCTTGGATACTTCAGAGGTGGCGGCTATTCATCACGATTTGTAACGAAAGCACAAATGCCTGCCACAATGATAAGACTTAATCTTGTAAAAGGGCTTGGACCTGTTTTACAGATTGCAGAGGGCTGGACAGTTGAACTTCCCGATGATGTTACCGATAAGTTGTGGAAGCGTACAGACTATACCTGGCCTTGTACTTGGTTTGCTCCGCGCTGTACCGGTGAAGGTGCTTTTAAAACTGCTTACGATGTAATGAATAACTGGGGCGCAAACCACGGCGCAATATCTTACGGTCATATTGGTGCAGACCTTATTACGCTATGTTCAATGCTTAGAATTCCGGTTTGTATGCACAATGTACCCGAAGATAAAATTTTCCGCCCGTCTGCTTGGAATGCATTCGGTATGGATAAAGAGGCACAAGATTACCGTGCTTGTCAGAACTACGGTCCGTTGTTTAAAAAATAGAATAAAGTTCCGAGCAATGCTCGGAACTTTATTTTATTTGGAATTTATCTTGTTCGGTAAGATTTAAAAGTCCTGTCATTTTTTAAATCTGGTCATAGCTTGGTTAAAACTTTCGTTTATATCTCCTCTATTGGCGCGCTGAAAGACGAGCGTTGTTGAAAACAGTTCGGTGAACTGTTTTCATAGCAAGAGTCCCTTACAAAAGCCAACAAGCGTCAGCGCGATTGGGTTTTGTTACTAGGACTTGATAAAAGTAATAGAGGAGATACAAACTTTCGTTTATATCTCCTCTATTGGCGCGCTGAAAGGGACAAAGACGCAAAGCGTCTTTACTGCTTGACGACCGCTCCGCACTGCTCGCGGTACCCGTCTGCGCACCATCCTCCTACAAAACAGTCCACCGGACTGTTTTGCTTTACGGAGGCTGCCCTCTCAGTGTTCGAGTCCCTTTCATACTACGCAAAATAATAAAGACAGCCAACCCTGATGGGTTAACTGTCTTTATTGGCGCGCTGAAAGGGACTCGAACCCCCGACCTTCTGATTCGTAGTCAGACACTCTATCCAGCTGAGCTATCAGCGCAAGCATATTCAATGCAGGAAATATGATAACACATTCTTTTTATAAAATCAAGTATTTTTTTATTTTTTTATAACACACCATTTTTTAAAAGATCTATGCGGTGTTTATAGTCCGGCATAATACTTTCTACCACTTTGTAAAAGCGTGGAGAGTGATTTTTTTCGACGATATGCGACAGTTCGTGAACTATCACATAGTCAATCGCCTGTTTAGGATATGTCATAAGATACAGCGAAAAACATAGCGAATTTTTTGCACTGCAGCTGCCAAAACGTGTTTTGGCAGAGGTGATTTTTATTCCCGTATATTTCACACCCATTTTGTTTGCAAAATAATCTGCACGCTGTGGTATATACTCCTTAGCCTTACAGCGCAGATTATCTATATCAGTATCAGATAATGCTGACTGTTTTGCATTTTTGCTGGCAATGCGATTTTTTATACTTTCTATCCGTACGGCGTTTTTTAAGATAAATTCGTCGATATATCTGCGTGATACGCCAAAAGGCGCATGAACCGTGACGGTAAGGTCACGGTTCACACGTATAGAAATAGTTTTTCGATATGAATATTTTATATTATAAAGCACTGACAATAGCTTCGGTGTCTTCAGCAATAGCAAGTTCTTCATTGGTGGGGATTACAACCAGTGCAACCTTTGAATCATCGGCAGAGATAGTTGCATACTTACCGCGTGTGTTGTTTTTCTCATCATCTAACTTAGCACCGAATACACCAAGTCTTTCACAAACGAGTTTTCTGATAACAATGTTGTTTTCACCAAGTCCTGCAGTAAATGCAACAGCATCAATGCCGCCCATAGCAACAGCGTAAGAACCGATATATTTTGCAATCTGGTATGAAAGCATACGGTTTACAAGATCGGCATTCTTATTTCCTGCATCAGCAGCGGCACCGATGTCGCGGAAGTCACTTGATATACCGGAGATTGCAAGAGCGCCTGATTCTTTGTTAAGCATATTGTTTACCTGAGCTGCAGACATACCCTCTTTTTCCATTATGAATGTTACGATAGCAGGGTCAATATCGCCTGAGCGTGTTCCCATCATAACGCCTGCAAGAGGAGTAAAGCCCATTGATGTATCAATACTGATACCGCCGTCGACAGCAGTAATAGATGATCCGTTACCGAGATGGCAGGTAACAATTTTCAAATCTTTTATATCCTTACCAAGATATTTTGCACATTCTTTGGCAACAAACTTGTGTGATGTGCCGTGAGCACCAAAGCGACGTATGCCATATTCTTTTCTGTATTTTTCAGGCAGTGCATAAACTGATGCAACATCTGGCATTGTCTGATGGAACGAAGTATCAAATACTGCTACCTGAGGAACATCTTCACCCATTACAGATATGCAGGCACGAATACCTGTTACTGCAGGCGGATTGTGAAGCGGTGCAAAGTCTGTGAGTTCTTCTATTTTATTAATTTTCTCAGCAGTGAGAAGAGTGCTTTCTTTAAATACTTCGCCACCATTTACAATACGGTGACCGACAGCTGCGATGTCTGACACATCGCTGATAACGCCGTACTCAGCATCTGTAAGATACTTAAGCACCTGACGTATAGCTGTGGCGTGATCCGGCATATCATACTGAAGCTCAACTGCTTTTTCACCGGCAGTATGCTTAAAAACGCCGTTTTCAATACCAATTCTCTCGCAAAGTCCCTTTGCAAGACAGCTTTTTGTTTCCATATCGATAAACTGATACTTAACAGAAGAGCTACCTGCATTGATTACAAGAATTTTCATTTATTTCAACTCCTAAAAAAATATTTACAAAGAACGAAAATAATTATATAATATAAAATACAAACTTTCAAGTGCTTTTTGAGGTATTAAGTGATAAATGCTGTGATTTCCGAATTCAATCCATTTCATAATGGACATAAATATCTGCTGGAAACTGCAAAAAATAAAACCGGTGCACAGTATACCGTATGTTTTATGAGCGGTAACTTTGTTCAGCGTGGTGATATTGCCGTGTGTGATAAGCATACACGTGCCGCCGTTGCCGTGCGTTACGGTGCTGATCTGGTAATACAAATCCCGACTGCACATACTCTTTCTTCGGCATCTGTTTTTGCACGTTCGGGTGTGTTTATGGCATCTTCGCTGGGCGTTGAAACCAATCTTTGTTTTGGTAGTGAAAGTGAGGATATAACGCCGCTTATGCGTTTGGCAGATGTGGATCGCAAACAGCTTGCGTTACGTTTCAAGGCGGAGGTTGCCACAGGTAAAAGCTACGGTGCGGCTGTTACTGCGGCATATTTGTCACTTGGCGCAAAGGATGCACAACTTTTGACACAACCTAATAATCTGCTGGGTTTTGAATATATCAAGGCGAATAATGAGCTTGGCGGTAAATTAAATATAGTTAACATTGCACGCGTGGGTACCGCTCATGACTCGGCTTTAGTGCATAATGGGTTTGCTTCGGCATCTTTTATCCGAAAAAACGGCAAAAGCGATATGCGTTATATGCCGGAGATTGTTCCGTTTACAGCGGATGTTGAACTGTTTGAAACAATGCTTTTATTTTCTTTATACTCAAAAACTTGTGAAGAACTTGCGATTTTTGCGGATATGACAGAAGGTCTTGAAAATCGGTTTTATGCAGCTTCTCGTACCGCAAAAAATATCAACGACCTTTTCAAAACAGTAAAAAGCAAACGCTATACACATGCAAAAATACGCAGGGCGGCGGTGAATGTTATGATTGGTACGCCAAAACACCTTCATAATGAAAATCCGCCTGCATTAAAAGTACTTGCATTTAATGATAAAGGCAGAAAACTTTTGAAGATTTTGTCTGATACTTGTACGCTTCCTGTTATAACCAAGCCTGTAGAAGCAAAAAAAATTAACAGTGCACATATACAACTGGAAGAACGTGCGAGTGATATTTTTGATTTTTGTTCAAAAACACGGCGTGGCGGCGGGATCGAGTATCGTATGTCACCGATTTATATAAAGGAGTAGTATATGAAAATAATAATTGCAGGGCTTGGCTTCGCAGGTAGGGCTCTAACAAATGCACTTGTTGCAGACGGACATAAAATAACCGTTATAGACAAAAATGAGAAAATCACAGCGGAGATTGAGGACGAGTGCCGTGTAAGTGCTGTTACAGGCGACATTTCTATGCCGGATACAGTTATGACTGCAGGGGCAGGGGAATGTGATTTGTATATAGCGTGCTGTCCATATGATGAACAGAGCATACTCAGCTGTCTTGCAGCGCGTAGAGCAGGTGCAAAAAATACAGCAGTAATACTCAGAACTGCAAAATACATTAATGATATAGAGTATTGGCGCCGTCTGTGCGATATTGATTTTATGATAAATCCTGAGTATGAAACAGCTCTCGGTCTATTCAGAAGTGTGCGTATACCCGCAGCATCCGGTGTTGCAAGTTTTGCAAACGGCAAAGCATTTATTGCCAAATTTGTATTGCCCGAAAACTGTCAACTTTCCGGTAAAACACTTGCGGAAATACGTTCATCAACAAAACTATCGGTACTTTTTTGTGCTGTGACACGTAATTCAAATGTATATATTCCTGACGGTGCGTTTCAGGTAAAAACAGGCGATACTATATATGTAACAGGCCCATACCCTGATTTAAGTGCGTTTATGAAGGTTATGGGTATGCCATCTGATAAAATTAAGAACGCGTATGTTACAGGAAATGGCGATTTCACAAAAATGCTTTTATCGATGCTTAAAAAGGGTGGCATAAACACCGATTGTGATTTTGATAAAGCAGATGCAGTTATGGCTATGTCGGATGATGACAGGGATAATGTGATAATGTCAATGTATGCTAAAGCGCATAATTCCAAAAAGATAATTACACGTATGTCGGGGAAACTTTCGGATATATTACCGGATCTTGGATTTAACAGTTCGGTTTTGTCAGTAGAAAAAACGCTTATAGATATGGCGCTTGCATATGTGCGTGCGCTTACGCAGAGTAAAAGTTCATCTGTCGGAACTATTTTACGTATTGCAGACGGTGGTGCGGAGATAGTAGAGTTTATTGCAAAGGCAGGCTTTAAAGGTATCGGTGTTCCGCTTATGCGTCTGGATATTAAAAAGGATGTACTTATTGCAGGTATTGTGCGCTCAAAAGAACTTTTATTTGCAGGCGGTGCAAGTTCAATATTTGAGGATGACCGAGTTATTGTTGTAAACGCAGGTTCACCGCTTCGCTCACTTGATGAAATATTGAAATAAAAATAACACTATCGCAAAAATTGCGATAGTGTTATTTTTATTCACCATCAAATGAGGTTACTGACATAACTTTGTAATCTTTTAACGTTTCTCTGCCGTTAAGAGCTGGAAGTTCGACAAGAAAGAGCATACCTGCAACGCTGCCACCCAGTTTTTCAACAAGTTTTGCAGATGCTTTTGCGGTTCCGCCTGTTGCAATGAGATCATCGATAATTATTGCACGCTCGCCTTTTTTTATAGCATCCCTGTGCATTTCGATTTTAGCGGTGCCGTACTCAAGATCGTATTCTTCTTCAATTGTGTCATACGGAAGCTTACCTTTTTTGCGCACGGTAATAAACGGTTTACCAAGGTTATATGCGATGGGGGTACCGAAAATAAAGCCGCGCGACTCAATTCCTACAACAACGTCAAAATCAATATCTTTTAAAAGCGCGGACATACTGTCTATTGCAAGTTTAAAACCATCAGCGTTTTGAAGTACGGTAGTAACATCACGAAACATTATTCCTTTTTTGGGAAAGTCGGGTATAGTTCTTATATAATCTTTAACATCCATTTCTGTCACCTCGTTACTATATTATAACATTTGTAGCATAAAATCAATCATATTTTTATACGATGTAACAGGTGAGAAAAAATGAGAAACCTACGATTTATAACAAATGCGCTGTGGCTTACTGCAACAGGGTTTATACTCAGAGGGTTGGGTATGTTGTTGCGTGTATATATTTCCTCAAAGATCGGCGAAGAAGGTATGGGACTGTATCAACTGGTATCTTCTGCTTATTTTCTGTTCATAACACTTGCGCAGTCAGGGCTACCTGTTGCAGTTACGCGCCTTTGCGCAAAACGACTGGCTCTTAATGATGAAAGGGGCGCTTATGCGGTACTTAGACGTGCTGTTTTTTTGGCTTTATGTACGGGTTTTGTGTCAATGCTTGCAATGCTTTCGCTGTCAGGGGTTTTAGCAGAAATGTGGATGGCTGATACGCGTACTGCACCCGCACTTAGAGTGTTGTCGCTGTCACTGCCGTTTATTGCAGTATGCAATGTTCTGTCTGCTTACAATACGGCACTTCGACGTGTTAATATAGGTTGTATAGCGCAACTTATCGAACAGACTGTACGTATGTCAGCGGTTGTTTTAGCGGCATATATATTTGTAAATAAAGGTATTACAACAGCACTGTGTGCTGTATTCTGTGCCAATACGATATCGGAAGCCGTGTCCTGTTTGTTTTTATCTGTTTTTAATATTGGGGAAAAACGGCGATATGGTAAGCCGAAAAATGAGAGCACACGTGAAATAGTATCAAATGCGTTTCCTGTTGCTCTGTCACGCTATCTTGCATCGGGACTTCGCACGGCAGAAAATATGCTTGTTCCGTCTGCTCTTGCATTGTCTGTGGGCGACAGAAGCGGTGCTCTTTCAGAATTTGGTGCACTAAAGGGTATGGCGATACCTCTTATGTTTTTTCCTTATTCTTTTTTAAGTGCGTTTTCAACACTTCTGGTTCCTGAAATAACAGAGGCATCAGTTCGTAAAGACAGACATCAGATGAATCTTATAATTAATCGAACCTTCTTTTTCACAATTTCTTTTTCGGCAATGATAATGGGTGTGTTTATACTTTTTTATATGCCTCTTGGTAAAATGATCTATAATAGTGAGCGGGTATCTTTACTCCTGCTCAAACTGGCACCTATAATTCCATTTATGTATCTTGATAGTGTGTGTGACGGCTTGCTAAAGGGATTAGGATTGCAAAAACGTGTGTTGTATCATGGCAGTATCGACTCCGGTATACGTATAATACTTATAGCTTTGCTTGTTTCAAAGTACGGTATGAACGGTTTTGTGGGAGTTATGATATTTTCTAATATCTTCATTGCGACACTCAATTCAAGACTGCTTTTAAAAACCACGGCTGTTCGGTTTAATTTTAAAGCGTGGGTGGTTTACCCGACACTTTGTACCGGAGCCTCGGCAATAGTAACAAGGTTTTTGGTTAAAAGTAGTACAACTTTAACAAAAACCGTGTTTGGATGTGCTTTGTTCTGCGCCGTCTTTATGTTTTTAATGCTTATTTTTTATCGTAAAAACATAATTTGCAAAATTAAATAAAAAAACACTTTATTTTAAAGAATTGATATGTTATAATACCTTTATAATGTACTAATATACAATGTACTACTATATTTCGGAGGAATGAAAATGAGAAAGATTACTAAACTTACAAGCATTGTACTCATTCTTGTATCACTCATCTCACTTTGCTCAGGTTGTGTTAAAAGTGACACAATGGTAACTATCGGTATCGGTGTACCGTGGGCTGAGGACAGTGAAACATATCAGTCTGTTATGGTTGCTGTTGAAGAGAGTAATATGTTTACAGAAAGCAACTATGTAAAGATTGAACTTGTACCTTACGTTGCTGACCAAGCAGGCAAGCAGGATATTCTCAGACAAATGAAAAACGGCACCATCGCTATGCTTTTCTATGAGCGTGACGAGTATGTTGATGAATATCTTGATCTTGACAGTGGTATGATTGCAACTCTTACAGAGATACAGCAGGTATATCCCGCTTGTTATGAAAATGCAAAAAGCTTTGTAATGGATACCGCAACCGATGCTGACGGTATGAACCATATGCTTCCGCTTTTGGGTAACTATCAGGGCGTATTTTTTAATGAAGAAATTTTCTTGAAATACGGTCTTACAGTTCCTAAGACATGGGAGCAATTTACTGCTGCAATCAACACATTAAAAGAAAACGGTGTAACACCTATTGCGGGCGGTTTTTCAGACGGCGGCATGAAGTATTGGATGGATGAACTTATCCTTATGGAAGGCGGCGTTGCTGAACATTCTTATGTTCCAAAGTACGGTGTTGTAAACAGTTGGGCTAGAGCTATTACTGATTTTGAAACACTTTATAAAAGTGGTACTTTTAATACTAACTGTATGACAGCTACACATGCTGATGCTGTTGCTATGTTCAATAAAGGTGAGTCGGCAATGATCCTTGCCAACTCCAAAGATGTTATGATTGAAGGATCTGACACAGAAAAAACAGGTGTATTTTCACTCCCCGTTACAACAACAGGCAAAAAGAATATTGGTGATATCATTTGCAATTATGATACCGGTATCTACGTAAACTCTCAGTTCCTCACTAAAAAGACAGAAGTTATCGATTGTATGATCGAGTTTGTTATTGAATACATATCGTTGATCTGTGATGAAGATTTTACAACAGGTGAACTTGAGTATCCTGAATACAGCTACACTGCTTATAAACAGGACTGGTCACTCCCTGCAGATCC
The DNA here is from genome assembly GCA_045604775.1 of Eubacteriales bacterium. Lineage (GTDB taxonomy): Bacteria > Bacillota > Clostridia > Oscillospirales > QAKW01 > RGIG9041. The sequence goes on along the minus strand of JAZUOQ010000022.1, from coordinate 3,016 downwards.
TTATACCATCGGTATTGAGGAAATTATAGAAGACAATGAGTTTGTAAGCCCTGAGGATATTGTTGAGAAGGATCCTAAGGAGCCTGAGGAGATTCTTGCAGAAGATACACTTCAGGAACGTGTATTTAATATGATGGAAAATGTAACAGAAGCAGGCCGTTCGCTTACAACTGAGTTTATGACATTTGATTACTTTATAGATCTTGTTAAAAGCTATATTGAAAAGGGCGGAGATGTTGAGAAACTTCTAACAGATGCTACGGCAAAAGAGGTTGAAGCTCAGAACGGCACAGTCGTTGCGGAGTAATTTATGACGCGAATCAAGCAATTTTTTATGGGCGTTGCCGACTGGCTTTTTGTCGGCAAACGTTTGCCCGTTATACTGGTTGCGTTTATTATTGTGGCTTGCACAATCACTATTACAGTGGTAAGTTATTTTAATAAAACAGAAACTGAACTTGTGACAGCATATGTCACGATAGAGGGGTTTGGTGACGATGTTGATTTTGAAAACAGACAAATCAAAATCGAGGACGGCGCAACAGTAGCTGATATATTCAGTCTTAAGTATGAAGATATTTATGAGTCTTTTGGAAAACCGCTTGTTCAGTATAATGCATTTGCTACATTTATGGGTGTACGTGCTGATGCGGATACTTCATTTCAGGTGACAATCGACGGCGTTCACGACTCCAATTTAACACAGGCGTATGTTTACGGCGGGCAGACATTAAAAATACAACTAATGAAAAAATAGGTTTGGAAATATCCAAACCTATTTTTTATTTAATTGCTTCATTAATTTTTTCAAGAAGCGCATCGCAGTCTTCGCCGTGAACAGCACAAGCCTGTTCAATGGTTTCACCTCTTGCAGAGGGGCAACCGAGACAGTGCATGCCGATATCTAAGAAAAACTGTGCCGTTTCGGGAAATTCATCAAGAACTTCACCAATTATTGAGTCTTTTGTAATCATTGTAAACTGCTCCTTTCCTGATATATAAAAATAGTATACACTATTTTGCGCGAAAATCAAATACTTTATTTACAAATGGATTGTTTTTGGGTATAATTATTATGTAATAATATGTAATGCTCTTGCAAGGAGATTGATATGGAATTTTTAGATCTAAAAAATAAAACACAAGTCGAGGAGTATGAGTGCTTTATTCAAAATAACAAAAAGGGCAATTTTGCGCAGTCTGTATTATGGGCAAAGGTAAAAACTGATTGGAAGTTTGAAGCGGTTATTGTTCGCGATCAAAACGGCAATATCGAGGGTACAATGGGTGTGCTTATAAGACCTGTGCCAATGTTTAAGGCAAATATGATGTACTCACCCAGAGGACCTGTATGCGATGTTCATAACAAAGATGTAATGAAGCGGTTGCTTGATGGCGTGAATACGCTTGCTAAAAAGTATAACGCGTACATTTATAAGATTGATCCGGATGTTAAAAGTGATGATACTGAATTTGCAGACATCTGTCGGGAACTTGGCTTTACAATGCCCGAACAATCAAAGAATTTTGAGGGTATTCAGCCTCGTTATGTGTTCAGATTATACCTTGAAGGCAGAAATGAGGATGAACTTTTGGCATCATTTCACCAGAAAACACGTTATAATATCCGTGTTGCCATTAAAAAGGGTGTTGAAGTCAAAATAGTTGATAAATCAAAAGTTCACGAATTCCACAACATAATGCTTGAAACAGGAATCCGTGATAACTTTGTTATCAGAAGTGCTTCCTACTTTGAAAAACTGCTTGATGCACTTGGTGAACACGCCAGATTATATATGGCATATCTTGATGGCAAGGCTATTGCGGGTACTCTCGCTATATGGTACGGTGATAAGGTGTGGTATCTGTACGGTGCTTCTTCTGATTCATACAGGAATGTAATGCCGAACTACCTGTTACAGTTTGAAATGATCAAATGGGCAGTTGAAAAAGGCTCGGCAGTGTATGATTTTCGCGGAGTATCGGGTGATATCAGTGAGGACAATCCACTGTATGGCCTGTATCGCTTCAAAAAAGGCTTTAACGGTGAGTTTACCGAGTTTATCGGTGAAATGCGCATTGTATATAAGCCGTTTACAAATAACTTCTTAAAGTTTGCTGAGAAATGCTACAGAAAACTTAATATGATCAAATTCAAAATTAAAAACAGAGGCAAATAATGACACGTTTTGTTATTGATAAAAACGATATAATTCATAACTTTTCAGAAATACGAAGAACGGTTGATGCACACGTTATACCTACTCTTAAAGCAGACTGTTACGGACTTGGCGCTAATGAGGTATTTAAACTTCTTCGTGATGAGTGCGGTGTAATGCTTTTTGCCGTATCGCGATTGTCTGAAGCGTTGCTTCTTTCAAAACGCGGCGCTGATATACTTCTTCTTTCCTGCTATCACGATAGCTTATCGGTTAAAAGTGCTGTGGATAATAACATAATTTTGTCTGTTGATTCGCTGTCGCTTGCAAAGCGTATATCAGAATATGCAATGGAAACAGGTGTTACAGCACGTGTTCATATTAAAATTGATACCGGCTTTGGCAGGTTCGGGTTTATGCCCGACAATATATCAGACATAAAAAAGGTATATAGTCTTGAAAACGTATCTGTTACAGGTATTTTTTCACACTTTTCAAATGCTTTTGCAAAACGTCTTGAGCCGGCCGAGCGTCAGCTTGCGTTGTTTGATAGCGTTTGTGAAGAACTTGCCTCATACGGTATTGATGTCGGTATACGGCACATTGCAAATTCTTCTGCCGCGCTTAAACATAAAAAATTTGCTCTGGACGCGGTACGCATCGGCTCGGCGCTTACAGGCAGGGTGCCTATGAAAACGGATGCCGATCTTATTCGTATCGGAAGGTTTGAAACTGAGATAGCGGATATACGTTATCTGAAAAAAGGTGCAAATATTGGCTAGACCCGGACGACGGGCTCGGTGCCGCTTTCCCGGACGAGAATGCGGCCGGAATCGCCCAGGCTGGCGGCGACCTCC
>JAZUOQ010000021.1:0-8162 GCA_045604775.1 Eubacteriales bacterium | reverse complement strand
GCCGTCCGGAAGAATGCGAACGTTTGTTTGAGAATCTTCCGCAATATGTAAAGACATCAAGTGATTCCTCTCTGTATTGGGAAGCAGAGCCCTGCACATCGGCTTTTACGATGATATTAAGTTCCTTCATATTGCCTTCCTGAATTCTTGAGAACAAGTCATCAAGAGAAACAGTATACTGGCTTTGCTTTTTAAGTTTATCTTCTTCTTTTCTCTGTTCAGCAAGTTCTTTTGCAAGACGTTCGTCTTCAACAACAAAGAAAGCATCGCCTGCCTGAGGCACCTCGGCAAGACCTATTATCTCAACAGGAACAGAAGGACCTGCCTCTGCAATCTTCATACGCTTGTCATTAGTCATTGCTCTGATCTTACCAACAGCAGAACCTGCAATGATTATATCGCCGTTTCTAAGTGTACCGTTTTGTACAAGAAGTGTAGAAACCGGACCTCTGCCCTTATCCAGATATGCTTCGATTACGGTACCTTTTGCAAGTCTGTTAGGATTAGCTTTGTACTGGTTCACCTCTGCAACAAGAAGTACCATTTCAAGAAGTGTATCGATACCCTCACCCTTAAGTGCAGAAATAGGTACACAGATTGTATCTCCGCCCCATTCTTCAGGAATAAGCTCGTATTCGGTTAGTTCCTGTTTGACACGGTCGGGGTTTGCAGTTTCTTTATCCATTTTATTAATGGCAACTATTATCGGAATATTTGCAGCTTTAGCATGGTTTATTGCCTCGATTGTCTGGGGCATAATACCGTCGTCTGCAGCAACAACAAGAATTGCAATATCCGTAACAGCGGCACCTCTTGCACGCATTTCAGTAAATGCAGCATGGCCGGGGGTATCAAGGAATGTTATTTCCTGATCGCCGACTTTTACTTTATAAGCACCAATATGCTGCGTGATACCGCCTGCTTCGCCAGATACAACGTTTGTATTTCTCACTGCATCAAGGAGTGAGGTTTTACCATGGTCAACATGGCCCATTACGACAACGACAGGATCACGGGGAAGAAGGTTTTCTTCTCTATCCTCGGTATCGTCTATAAGTCTTTCCTCGATTGTGAGGATAACTTCCTTTTCAACTTTAACACTAAATTCTTCACCGATAAGGTAAGCTGTATCAAAGTCAATGTTCTGTGATGCGGATGCCATAACGCCCATACCCATAAGTTTTGCTACAACCTGAGCAACATTAACTTTCATTCTATGGGCAAGTTCACTTACAGAAATTTCATCAGGAACAAGTATTTTAAGCTGGGCTTTTTTACGTTGAAGTTCAATTCTTTTAAGGCGCTCAGCTTCACTTTCTCTGGCTTTCTTTTTACCGTACTGGTTCTGATAATTATTCTTCTTTACTATTTTCTGCTTGGACTGTGTGCTTGCAGTTTTACGGTTTTCGTGTGAGCTTGCAAGCTCATCAAGTTTTTCGTCATATTTGCCGAGGTTGACATCAGTAGTTCTAGTATCAACTACGCGTACTTTCTTTTCAAAAGTAATATCCTCTGGATTGATCTTAGCACGTTCTTTCTTTGGCTTCTCCTTGATCTGCTTAACCGGAGTAAGCACGCGTTTTTCAGGCTTTTTGGGAGTTTCCTTTTTAGGTTCTTCCCGTTTAGCATCAGTCTTCTTAGGCGCTTCAGTCTTTTTAGGTTCCTCAGTCTTCTTAGGAACTTCAGTCTTTTTCGGTGCCTCTTTCTTGGGCTCAGACTTTTTTGTCATTTCTTTTTTAGGTTCAACCTTTTTAGGAACTTCTTTTTTGGGTTCTTCCTTTTTGGGAGCCACTTTCTCAGTCTCCTGAGGTTTTACCTTACCACTGTCAAGGAACGCATCAAACGAACTGACAGCATTAACTGCTGTATAATGATTCAAGAGATAGTCCACCTCTTGCATCGTAAGCGCATACATATGTGAGCGTTCTTTTTTCTCGAACTTATCGAGAAGTTCAAGTATATCGTTGCTTTTGCCACCGATATCCTTGGCAAAATCATGTACTTTATATTTAGTATTTATACTCATTAAATTACCTCCTCAGATGTTCTGCTTAGAAGTTGTGCAAAACCTTTATCAGCGACACCTATTATACCGACAGGTTTTGTGCCGATTGCATACCCCAGTTCATTTTTAGTATAGTTCAAAGATACCGGTTGTATGTTTTTTGGTTCAAAAACCAATATAATATTACGCTTTGAGCGTTCAGACAAATCGCTTGATAAAAACACAGATTGAATAAGTTGTTTGTTTTCACAGACACTGTCATAGCCGTAATACAACTTACCAGCCATACGTGCAAGACCAAGAGTTGAAAGGAACTTATTGTTCATTTATATTCAACATCCTTTCAATCTCATCATATATAGACGGGTCAGCCTGTATTTTGAAGTTACGGTCAATACCGTTTGTCTTTTTAAGTTTTACTGCACACTGTTTGTTGTTGCAGATATAAGCACCGCGACCGGCAAGCTTACCTGTAAAATCAAGTGCGATCTCGCCCGATTTATTCATAACTATACGTATAAGTTCAGCCTTCGGTTTCATTTCACGACAACCGAGACACATACGCATAGGAGTTTTTTTTGTTTTCAAAATGACATCACCTTAACCAATCTTTGAAAGGGGTTTAATGTCTATCTTATATCCTGTGAGTTTTGCTGCAAGACGAGCATTCTGTCCTTCTTTACCAATAGCAAGAGATAGTTGATCGTCTGATACAACAACAGTACAGGTTTTTTCATTTTCTTCAGCAAGAACACTGATAATATTTGCAGGGGCAAGAGCCTGTGCAATATAATCCTCAGCATTTTCAGAGTACTTGACAATATCGATCTTTTCACCTTTGAGTTCATTACAGATATTAGTTATACGCATACCTTTTGAACCGATACATGCGCCGATAGGATCAACTTCTTCATTTGATGAGAAGACTGCTATCTTCGTTCTGCTTCCTGCCTCACGTGCAATAGATTTTATTTCAACAGTACCGTCAAAAATCTCAGGAATTTCAAGTTCAAAAAGACGTTTCACCAAACCTGCATGTGTTCTTGAAATAAGAACTTGCGGACCGCGTTGTGTTTTTCTTACCTCAACCACATAGATTTTGATATGGTCACCTTCGTTAAGTGTTTCACCCGGTATCTGCTCTCCGCGAACAAGCATTGCCTCACTCTTACCAATTTCAAGAGTTGCATTTCCTGTCGGCTCTACACGACTGACAACTGCAGATACTATTTCTGATTCTTTGCCGTTAAATTCCTGATAAAGAAGTCCGCGTTCTGCATCACGTATACCCTGTATGATGACCTGCTTTGCAGTTTGTGCTGCAATTCTGCCAAACTCCTTTGTTTTAACCTCAATCTTTACCTGTGCACCGATCTTTGCACGTTTAGAGCCTTTTGCCTGAAGTTCTGCAAGGCTGATCTCCATTGCTTCATCTTCAACTGTTTCCACAATAGTTTTCACCTGATAAAGTTTTATATCCTTTTTATCCTTATTGATAACGACAAGGGCATTATCAGATGTTCCGAATGCTTTTTTTGCCGCACTCATAAGTGCTGCTTCAACCTTTTCAAACATATAATCGGCAGGAATTCCTTTTTCTGCTTCAATAAGGTCAACAGCTTTGAAAAATTCTGAATTCATTTTACTTATTACTCCTTTAATACTTAAAAATCAATATGAGGACGAATAAGGCTTGCTTGTTTCTGTTCAAGAGTAAGCGTTTGCCCGCTTGCAAGTATCACCGTAAAGGTCCCCTTTTCATAGCCTGTAAGAGTACCCACAAACTCACGCATTCCATCAAGCGATTTGAAAAGTCGTACATCAATTTTTTCGCCCATAAAACGAAGGAAATCTTTTTCTAGTTTTAGCGGCCTGTCAAGACCGACAGACGAAACTTCAAGATAATAGCTGGTATCAATCGGATCTGCCTCGTCAAGCACAGGATCAATAAGCCGAGACATTTTTTCACAATCGTCTGAGCTTACACAACCGTCAGGTTTATCAATGTAGATACGCAAGAAGTAGCTGGAGCCTTCTTTTACAAACTCAACATCGTATATTTCAAGACCGATGTTTTGTGCATACGGTTGAACAAGTTCAAAAACCGTTTCAGCCGTGTTCTTTTTCATTGCAAAGTCCCCCTTTTCAATATTTAAGAGGACTGCCGAAACAGTCCTCTTATAATTCAATTGTATGTATTATAACACACCTTAATTAAAAATGCAAGTATATTTTATAAATTACTTACTCGTTTATTATTTTAAGAACATCAGGAAAAAGTTCAAGACTTCTTTGTAGTATTCCATTCATATGCGCAATTGCAACACCATAATTTACAACAGGAACACCTGATAAAATAGCCAATTGTGTACGATGTTTCATTTCTGCTTCGTTAAGCATACATCCGCCACAGTGAACGACAAGTTTATATTCAGACAGGTCGTCTGGAAATTGTCCGCCCGATGTGAAAACATATTCAGGCTTTGCACCTGAAAAATTTTCGATCCACGCCGGAATTTTCACCGTGCCTATATCACCGCACTGGCGGTGATGTGTACAACCTTCGGATATAAGTATCTTATCACCTGTTTTGAGTTTTGAAAGCAATGCCGCACCCCTTACCTGCATTGCAAGAGAGCCTTTATAACGTGCAAATAAAATAGAAAAAGACGTAAGCGGTATATCTCTTGGCACAAGCTTTGACACGCGACCAAATGCCTGTGAGTCGGTTATTACCATACTTGGCGGTGTTTTAAGTTTTGAAAGTGCTGTTTCAAGTTCAGTATCACGGCAGACAACAGGTATAGCACCTGCATCAAGGATATCACGTATCGTTTGCTGTTGTGGTAATATAAGTCTGCCTTTGGGTGCCGACTCATCAATCGGTGTGACAAGGATAACTGTATCAAGAGGCTTTATAAGATCAGCAACAATTCTTCTTGTGTTATATTTACTCTCAGAAAGTGAACCGATAAGATTTTTAAGTTCGGTTATATTCACATTTTCCTTTGCGCTTACCCATATCTCATTTACACTCGGTTTAGGTATTTCCTTTAAAAGATCCGCTTTATTATGAACAGTAATAAGCGGTATTTTACGAGCGTTTACCAATGAAACAAAATCTTTTTCAATATCACTAAGCACCTCATTATCAGTGACAAAAACTGCAACATCTGTTTTTGAAAGTACTTCTTTAGTCTTATTAACGCGCATCTTACCAAGTGTACCTTCATCATCAAAACCAGCAGTATCAATTATAAGCACAGGACCGATGGGCAAAAGTTCCATCGCTTTTTTTACAGGATCAGTGGTGGTGCCCTTAACATCACTTACAACAGACAAAGCCTGACCTGTCACAGCATTCACAAGACTGGATTTACCAACATTACGTTTGCCGAAAAAACTGATATGCACCCGCTCACCTGACGGTGTACTGTTAAAGCTCATAATAATATCCCCTTTTAAAACCTGAAGTCACGGCGATTGGAGTTTTTTATATCCTCCACATTTTGTTTTGCAATTTCCTTGACCTTGGGATTTGTGACACGTTCAAGTTCTTTTTCTATCATTCCAAAACCTGCCGTTTTAGTATCTTCACTTGCATAGTCTACCAGATATTCGGTAAGAGTCATAAGTGCGTTTGGATGACAACAATTGATAATCTGACCACTCTTACAAAGACTCATAAAACGGTCACCCGTTCTACCCTCACGATAGCAGGCAGTACAGAATGATGGGATATGTCCGTTTTTAATAAGCCAATGCACCACTTCATCAAGAGTGCGCTGATCAGAAACGTCAAACTGCTCTGTATCATGTTTGCGCTCCTCAGTTGTATATCCTCCTACAGTGGTACGTGAACCGCCGCTTACTTGCGACACACCCAGTCTTAACAACTTACCGCGTACTTCTTCTGACTCACGCGTCGAAATAATAATACCGGTGTACGGTACAGCAAGTCGGATACAAGCTGTTATTTTTGCAAAAGTTTCATCGTCAATACCATTATCAAAATCATCAGGATCGATATCATTGGCACGTTTGAGACGCGGAACGCTTATTGTATGCGGACCAACGCCGTGCACCGCTTCAAGATGTTCTGCATGCATAATAAGTCCGGCAAATTCATACTTATACATCTCTAACCCAAAAAGAACGCCTAAACCAACATCGTCTATGCCACCCTCCATAGCCCTATCCATTGCTTCGGTGTGATAAGCATAATCGTGCTTGGGGCCTGTAGGATGAAGTTGTTCATAACTTTCTTTATGATATGTTTCTTGAAACAGAATATATGTACCTATACCTGCATCACGGAGTTTACGGTAATTTTCTACTGTAGTTGCAGCAATGTTTACATTAACACGGCGTATTGCACCGTTTTTATGGTTTGTGGTATAGATAGTATTAATACATTCAAGAATATATTCAATAGGATTGTTAACAGGATCCTCGCCAGCCTCAATGGCAAGGCGCTTATGACCCATATCCTGAAGTGCAATAACCTCGGCACGCACTTCTTCCTGTGTAAGTTTTTTTCGTGGTATCTGCTTATTTTTCAGATGATAAGGGCAGTATACACAGCCGTTTACGCAATAATTAGAAAGGTAAAGAGGTGCAAAAATAACTATACGGTTTCCGTAAAAAGCAAGCTTTATCTCCTCTGCTATTTTGTATATTTCCTCTACTTTTTCCGGTATATCGCAAGCAAGAAGCACAGAAGCTTCCCTATGTGACAAACCGTTACACATATAGCCTTTTTCTGTTTTTTGAGGACGCGCTTTGTTCAAAATTTCATCTATAAGCTCAATATTATTTTTGTTTTGTTCAGCATACTCCAGAGTTTTACGAATCTCTTCATCGCTTATAAACTCCTGTGCCTTTAATGATTTAGGATCATACATAGTCTTCCACATCTCCGCGTGATACAGTTATATGATAACCTATCGCGGAAAGCTCCTTTTCAAGTTTTTTTATTTGATCGGCAGACTCTGCGCCGGTTGATTTTTTGTTGTTATATAGTTTATATTTTTCCTTTGCCTCAGCGGGCGAAAGATTAGGCATAATTACATTGGCACCAGCCATAATACCTTCTACCCTGCCATTTTCTGAAAGTGTATTAAGTGCAGTTGTGGCAGGCAATAAGACCGTTGGATGTATCAAGCGGATACAAGACAAAAGAAAAAGTGTAAGAGATACCGAACCGTGCGGTTTATCATAAAATTCAGTATCCTTATGCGGTATAAACGGACCGATACCGCACATCTCCGGCTTGAATTTTGAAACAAATTCAAGTTCACTGGCTAGCATGGCATTTGTCTGATACGGCGTACCAACCATAAAGCCGCACCCCACCTGATATCCACACTCACGAAGAGTATAAAGACACTCAATTCTGTGCTTATGGCTTAATGATGTCGGATGAAGCATTGAGTAGTGAGTTTTATCAATTGTTTCATGGCGCAGAAGATACCTGTCAGCACCTGCTTTTTTAAGCGCCATATAACTTTCACGACTTCTTTCCCCCAGCGATAAAGTTACAGCACAATCGGGGTAGTCACATTTTATCCGTTTTATCAGCGGCACAAGAAATTCATCGGAAAACGCCGCATCCTCACCACCCTGCATAACAAAGGTGCGAAAGCCAAGTTCATACCCTCTTTTACAACAATCAAGAATTTGATGTTCATTAAGACGGTAACGTTCACAGTTCTGATTAGATCGACGTATGCCGCAATAGTAACAATCATTTTTGCAGATATTGCCTATTTCAATAAGACCGCGGATAAAAACCGATTTTCCGTAATACTTTTCACGCACTGCGCGTGCTAGTTGTGCGATATACTTTGTCAGTTCCGGAGTAATATTGTCTAACAACAAACAATACTCCGTATGCGTAAGTGAGTGATTTTGCGCAAGTTTATTTACAAGTTCAATCATTTGAAATCACACCTGAATATGCAGTTTTTACGCTGACACCTGCAAGTTTTCCTATTTTACCAGAAAGGGCGGAAATTATATTTTGAGGTGCGTCGATTGCGATACTTATTATATTTATGTCTTTCTTACGGTACGGTATACCCATACGCCCGATAATATATTCACGGTATTCGTGAAAAAGTGTGTTAAGAATATTTGCAGAGTCTTCGTTTTCAAC
>JAZUOQ010000020.1:0-5459 GCA_045604775.1 Eubacteriales bacterium | reverse complement strand
ATCCAAGTCCGAAGACTTGGATTTTTTTGTCTGTGGACTACAAAAAAGATATTTATGCTTGTTTTGTGTATGACTTCGAACCCTCACATAATTATTCCTATTTAGTGATATTCCGACTTCGTCGGAGTGATATTTTTGCTTCGCAAAAGTGATATTGTTTCACTTCGTTCCGCCGTGATATTATATTCGCCCTTAACGCGCGTAGCGCATATCACTTGCGAAGCAAATATCACGCACCGCAGGTGGCATATAACTCGCCGTAAGGCGAATATAACTGAAAAAGACGATTGCGAAAGAGCAATCGTCTTTTTCTTGGCGGAGAGAGTGGGATTCGAACCCACGGACCCTTGCGAGTCGACGGTTTTCAAGACCGTTCCGTTATGACCACTTCGGTATCTCTCCATACCCAAACATCTTAGCATATATTTTTATATTTGTCAATAAAATTTTTCAAAAAACTGTTGCGCATTTCTATTTGTTGGTATATACTTAATATTAATAAATTATATATAGGAGAGATTAATATGTACGACAGAATTTACAACTTCTCGGCAGGTCCTTCAATGCTGCCTGTATCAGTACTTGAAAAAGCACGTGATCAAATGCTTAACTATGAAGGTTCAGGTATGTCTGTTATGGAGATGAGCCATCGTTCAAAATTTTTTGACGACATAATTAACGAAGCTGAATCACTGCTTCGCGAGGTTATGAATATTCCGGATAACTATAAAGTTTTGTTTTTACAAGGCGGCGCCTCACTCCAGTTTGCAAGCGTTGCAATGAACCTTTTAAAAACAGGCAAGGCTGACTATGTAGTAACAGGTCAGTTTTCCGGCAAAGCATACAAAGAAGGTCAAAAATACGGTGATGCACATCTTGCTGCTACTACAAAAGATGAAAACTTCACAAGAATTCCGCGTCAGGAAGAATTAAATCTCCGTCCGGATGCTGACTTTGTACATATCTGCTTCAACAATACAATCTTTGGCACAAAGTGGGACTACATCCCTGATACCAATAATGTTCCTCTTGTTGCTGATATGAGTTCCTGCATTCTTTCTGAGCCGGTAGATGTTTCTAAGTTTGGTCTTATCTACGCAGGTGCACAGAAAAACGTTGCCCCCGCAGGTCTTACAATCGTCATTGTAAGAGAAGACTTGCTTCGCGATGATCTCCCTGAGTTTGTACCTACTGTTTGCAGCTACAAAGTAATGGCTGAAAACGGTTCAATGTACAACACTCCGCCCTGCTACCCCATATATGTCTGCAAGCTTGTTCTTGAATGGATCAAGGAACTTGGCGGTCTTGAAAAAATGAAGGAAATCAATGCACGCAAGGCTAACAAGCTTTATGCTTGTCTTGAGAACAGCAAAATGTTTAAAAACCCCAACGATGTTAACAGCCGTTCAATGATGAATGTTACATTCCGCGCTGAAGATGATGAACTTAACGCTAAGTTCGTAAAAGAAAGCAAGGCTGCAGGTCTTGAGAACCTTAAAGGTCACCGTTCAGTAGGCGGTATGCGCGCTTCAATCTACAATGCAATGCCTGAAGAAGGCGTTGATGCTCTTATCAAATTCATCGAAGATTTCGAAAAAGCAAATTCCTAACAAATAAAAAATCGGAAGACAGTAAAGTCTTCCGATTTTTTATTCATCCCAAAGGGTAATATTTCCTTTTTGAAAGGTTTTTTTAAGATCAATAAGGCGCTGGTTTTCCGAACCTCGAAAGCGAAGCATAATGTTTTTCTTTTCTTTCATAAACCGTCCGTCAACAAGCACGTCAATCATTGATAAAAGCTCATCTGTAATCTCGCACCGCGCACGACTCTCACCTGTTAGTTCTTCAAATGTAAAACCACTGTAACACCAGATATCCTTGTGTGGAAGTTCGGTTTTTATCCTGCGTATAAGATTTATCAGCCCGCGCTGATTTTCCACTTCCATTGGCTCACCGCCAATAAGTGTAAGACCCCTTATAAACGGACGGGAAACGAGGTCAAAAACCTCGTTTTCCGTTTTTTTATCAAATTCCTTTCCATAACCAAAATCCCAAGTCATAGCATTAAAACAATCGGGACAATGGTGTCTGCAACCGGACACGAACAGCGAAACACGCACACCGATACCGTTTGCAATATCATTTTTCTTTATCTCACCGTAATGCATTACAGATGAAGTACCCTCTCTTTAATCTCATGAGTTCTGCCCTGATTCCAGTACTGTGTACCAATATAACCGCAAGTACGTCTTGCAACATTCATTTTTGACTGGTCACGGTTTTGACAATTAGGACATTCCCAAACCAGCTTTCCATCCTCTTCGACAATTGCTATTTCACCGTCATAACCACAGTTCTGACAGTAATCGCTCTTAGTATTAAGCTCAGCGTACATAATATTATCATATATGAACTTCATAACTTCCATAACAGCATCAAGGTTATCATTCATATTGGGAACTTCAACATAAGAGATAGCACCACCCGGTGAAAGTGCCTGGAATTTAGCTTCAAGAGCCAGTTTTTCAAACGCATCGATCTCCTCTGTTACGTGTATGTGATAGCTGTTTGTAATATAAGTCTTATCAGTAACACCCTTTATGATACCAAAGCGTTTTTGCAAGCATTTAGCAAATTTATAGGTTGTACTTTCAAGCGGTGTACCGTAAAGACTGTAATCAATACACTCTGCTGCCTTCCATTTTGCAGTATACTCATTAAGCTTGCGCATAACTTCAAGGCCAAATGCCTCGCCGTCCGCTTCAGTAAGCTTTTTACCTGTCATAGCGTATACACATTCCCACAGACCTGCATAACCAAGCGAGATGGTGGAATATCCGCCGTGCAAATATTTATCTATAGTTTCACCGCTCTTAAGTCTAAGCAGTGCACCATGCTGCCAAAGGATAGGCGCGGCATCTGAAACAGTACCTGTAAGACGTTCGTGACGGCACTGAAGCGCACGATGACAAAGTTCCATACGTTCATCAAAAATTTCCCAGAACTTATCCATATCCTTATCAGCAGTAAGTGCAATATCTACAAGGTTTACAGTTACAACACCTTGGTTAAATCTACCGTAATACTTGGGCTTTCCATTCTCATCAACATACGGTGTAAGGAAACTTCTGCAACCCATACAGGTATAACAGTGTCCGTCACCATTCTTATCAATCTTGTTCTGAAGCATTATCTTTTCTGATATATAGTCAGGAACCATACGCTTTGCAGTACATTTAGCAGCAAGTTTGGTAAGATAATAATACTTACTGTCTTCATAAATATTATCTTCTTCAAGAACATAAATAAGCTTAGGAAATGCAGGCGTTATCCAGACACCGTTTTGATTTTTAACACCTTGGTAACGCTGATTGAGTGTTTCCTCAATTATCATAGCAAGATCAGCCTTTTCACGCTCATCCTTTGCTTCATTAAGGTACATAAATACTGTAACAAACGGTGCCTGACCGTTAGTTGTCATAAGAGTTACGACCTGATACTGAATTGTCTGAACACCGCGTCTTATCTCTTCGCGAAGTCTGTTCTCCACAATTTTACAAATAGTTTCCTCTGTTGTTTTAATACCTGCACCGTCAAACTCCTCACGCACCTCTTTTGCAATACGCTTTCTGCTGATTTCGACGAAAGGTGCAAGGTGTGTAAGACTTATTGATTGACCGCCATATTGCGATGACGCAACCTGTGCAATTATCTGCGTTGCAATATTACAAGCAGTAGAAAAAGAATGAGGTTTTTCAATAAGCGTACCACTAATAACAGTTCCGTTTTGCAACATATCCTCAAGATTAACCAGATCACAATTGTGCATATGCTGAGCAAAGTAATCAGCATCGTGGAAGTGTATTATACCTTCATCGTGTGCATTAACTATTTCTTTAGGTAAAAGTATACGGCGTGTTATATCTTTACTTACCTCACCTGCCATATAGTCACGCTGAACGCTGTTTACAGTGGGGTTTTTATTTGAATTTTCCTGTTTTACTTCCTCATTATTACACTCAATGAGCGAAATTATCTGCTCATCAGTAGTATTAGACTTACGAACAAGTTCACGCGTATATCTATATGTAATGTAACGTCTTGCAACAGAAAATGCGCGTTGATTCATAATCTGATCCTCGACCATATCTTGTATCTCTTCAACGCTGAGTGAACGGTTCATATTTAAAGCAGCCAGTTCCACATCCTCTGCAATTCGTTTAATCTGCAGCTCTGTCATTCTTTCACTGGGTATTACACTTTCATTTGCTTTTGTAATAGCTACAACTATTTTTTCTCTCTCAAACGGTACCTCTGTACCACTTCTTTTAATGATTTTCATAACAATTATCACTTCCATTTATCTATCTATATATATTGAGCAAGTATAGTGTACCACACTAAATATTGTGTGTCAACAACATTATTTTGTATTTTTTTTACAAATATGGTACTTGCACAATTTGACGAGATTTGCAAACGCGCCTGGTGCTTTGATTTAAAATAAATAATACTTCCAAAAACACTTGAAAAATATAAAAATTTAATTTAATATTTAATCACAGAGGTGATATGATGAAAAAATATATAAATGAAAAGTTTCCGCATTTCATGCATGGCGGAGATTATAACCCTGAACAATGGATAGAAACAAAAGAGATCTGGGATAAAGATATGCAGCTTATGAAAGAAGCCAACTGCAACGAAATGACAGTCGGCATATTTTCCTGGGCTGATATTGAACCTTATGAGAATAAATTTGACTTTTCATTTCTTGATGAAATAATTGATAAAGTCTATAAAAACGGCGGCAGAGTTGTACTTGCAACACCGTCAGGTGCACGTCCGCGTTGGATGGCAGAAAAATATCCTGAGGTTTTGCGTGTAGCCGAAAACGGACAGCGTAACCGTTTTGGTGTACGTCACAACCATTGCTATACATCACCATTATATCGTGAAAAAGTACGGATAATTAATACAAAACTTGCACAGCGATACGGAAAACATCCGGCTGTAGTTGCCTGGCATTTGTCAAACGAGTACGGTGGCAAATGCTACTGCCCGCTTTGTGAAAATGCCTTCAGAGAATACATAAAAAATAAATTTAACGGTGATATCGGTAAGTTAAACCATGCATACTGGTCAACGTTTTGGAGCCATCGCTATACAAGCTTTGACGAAATCGAATTTCCGGTTGCAAACGGTGAAAAATCAATACACGGATTAAACCTTGACTTCAAACGTTTTGTATCACATCAAACTATAGATTTTATGAACGAAGAGGCTAAAGCGATACGTGCAGTTTGTCCGGATCTGCCGATCACTACTAATATGATGCCGGGATTTGACGATATTAATTACTACGAAATGGCAAAAGAGTTAGATGTAATATCTTGGGATAACTACCCGGATTGGCATTCGCCCGAACATGACAGTGTTCCGCATAGAATCGCAGTTCA
>JAZUOQ010000019.1:0-7475 GCA_045604775.1 Eubacteriales bacterium | reverse complement strand
GAAACTGCGGCACGAACACTTTCTTTCATTACATCGCCAAGACTGCCTGTACAGTCAATTTTTCCACTGCCCTCCAAAACGGAAACTTCAACATTAAGAAGTTCGCCTCCGACAGAAGTCCACGCAAGGCCGTTTACAATTCCTGTCATACCATTTTCATAAAGCTCATCTTTTTTGTATTTTTTAACTTCAAGGAATTTTTCAATATTTTTCAAAGTGACACGTACACTCTTACATTCACCAGATACGATCATACGTGCTGCTTTACGCATAATTTCTGCAATTTTGCGTTCAAGTTCGCGAACACCTGATTCACGTGTGTATCCCGAAATTATTTCCTTAATAGCGGAAGTATCAATACGCACCTGTGAAGCCTTAAGACCACATATCTTACGCTGTTTAGGAACTAAAAACTGCTCAGCAATATGAATTTTTTCAGTATCAAGGTAGCTTGTTATTTCCACAACATCCATACGATCAAGCAATGGGCGAGGAATTGTATCAAGTGTATTTGCTGTAGCAACAAAAAATACATCAGACAAATCAAGTGGAATATCGAGATAATGATCTTCAAAACTAACATTCTGCTCACTATCAAGCACCTCTAACAACGCAGATGCCGGATCACCTCGAAAATCAGAACATAGTTTATCTATTTCATCGAGAAGTACAAGCGGATTCATACTCTTTGATTTTCTGATAGCAGTTGCAATTCTACCCGGCATTGAGCCAATATAGGTACGTCTGTGACCGCGAATTTCAGCCTCATCACGTACACCGCCCAGCGAAATACGTGCATAGTTTCTATTCATAGCATCTGCAATGCTTCTTGCAATTGATGTTTTTCCGACGCCAGGCGGGCCCACAAGACAAAGAATCTGACCTTTAGCATCGCATAGTGATCGCACAGCCAGATGCTCAAGCACAAGAGTTTTCACTTTTTCCATACCGTAATGGTCTGCCTCAAGAACATTTTTTGCATATTCAAGGTCTGAGTTGAGTTCATTTTTCTTACCGAAAGGCATATCTAATACAGTATCAAGATATGCTTCAATTACAGAACCTTCATGCGACATAGGCGGCATTTTTATAAGCCTGTCAAGTTCTTTAAATAGCTTCTCTTTTATTTCATCAGATGCTTCAAGTGCATTTATCCTGTTATGAAAATCAGTAGCAGTTTCGTCACACACCTCACCATCGCCAAGTTCATACTGAATAGCCTTGAGCTGCTCCTTCAAATAATACTCACGTTGGTTATTGTCTATCTGATCTTTAACTCGAAGAGCAATCTCACGCTCCATTTTAAGAATTTCTATCTCTGACTGCATCGTATCAATAAGATGCGCCGCACGGCTATACGGATTAATATGTTCTAACAGTGCCTGCTTTTTCTCATAACTTAGAAATGAGTTGCCCGCAACGATATCAGAAAGTACGCCTATATCATTTTCAGAAAGAACAGCGGCATATACATCCTCGGCAGGTTTTGGAACATATTCACTGTATTCTTCAAAGAGATTTTTAAGCATACGCATCGATGCCTCGTCTGAAACAGTTTCAACAGCACCCGGAATATGTTCAATACGACTTACTACGGATTTAAGGTGACCGTTTTCTTTAATAATACGGTGTATTTCAACACGGGCAATACCTTTTACAAGAATACGAGTACTATCATCATTTAATTTTAAAACTTGTTTGATTTTAACAAGTGTTCCAACTTTATAAATACCCTCAAACTCAGGTTCATCCACAGTAATATCTTTTTGAGAAGACAGAACCATTAACCTTCCTGTGCGCATTGCGATATCGACAGATTTATTGGATGACTTTCTGCCAACATCAAAGCTGACTTTAGTATTAGGCATAACAACAAGTCCGCGTGTTGCAAGAAGCGGATATACAGACTGTGAATTGTCTGATTCATATATATCAATTTTATCTGACATTTATATTTCCCCATTTATTATAATTTAAAATATATTATAATATATAAGTTAATACAAATCAATAGTTTTTTACCACACATATAATGGGAAATACAACACCACATACAATAGCAATAACAGATGTTATATAAACAACAAATTCATATAAAGAAATAAGTGTTACCGCAACAAATAAAAACAAAGCAATTATCGGTATTTTTCTTTTACCGAAAACATCAGCAGCAAATTTTAAAACAAGTCCTGCTTTAATTGCGCAGGCTGCAAAAAATGCAACAAGAGCAACAAGTTCAAAACGATTAAGAAATGATGGGATATACGATGAACGCCAAAGAAATAGGATAGGGAGATTAACTTCATTAAACAGTTGTGATGATAAAACAGAAACTGCGATTAATGTCATAAGGCTCATATAAATATGTGGCAAAGTGCCTACAAGCAGCATTGTTCCTTTACCCTTGTTACTGATATATGGCAAAACAAGAACGACATCACAAACAGAACAAGCAATAAGCGGCAAAATAAACTTATAATTGACTGTTCCTACAGCGATAGAGGAAAAGTCACGATTTATAACACAAGAACAAATGAGTACCGTAAGAGCCAAAACAATTAACAACACAGTTGTACCAGCCGTGTTTGCAGCACCTTTGCGAGATGAATATGCAAAAATAAGTGCAAATACACACAAAAGAACCACATAACAAAGATAGAAGTTTTTTTGCACAGCACCCGTATCTGTCATAACTGCACTTGCTGTTGATATTGCTACACCACAAGATAAAACAGAATACACAGCAAGAACTATACGCATAAATTTACCCATAGCTCGCTCAATTGATTTATATTTAGAAATCAAGAATGAATAAAATAGCAAAATCACAATTGATACGACCAAAAGTATTACAAACATAATAAGGTCACAGCTTTTTAAAAGTGTCAAAACAAGTCCGCCCAAAACTACGCAGAATACTGTACCGAAATCCGATATCTTACTCAAATTCATTCACTCTCCTTTGCGGAGTATTTTCATTATTCAAAACAATTCCAGTTCCTCCCTTAAGGTAGTCCGTGATATCTGGAAAAGTTGAATTTTCAGCTTCACAATAATTTCTCACCTTATCGGCAATAGAAATACATTTAGCACGTTTACTATCATTTTCTTCTGAGTTTAAAACATCAAAAGCTTTACCATCTACTGACAACACAAAAGCTCGTAAATTTACATTTGTATCAAGAAAATACTGTCTAACACAGTTATCAGAAAAGACATTGTTACTTATCAAATACAGCTGCACAGAATCAGTATACATGGTACTCGGAGATTTAAGCGACGTGTCCTCAAGTGCGTTGTAAAGTGTATAACCTTTACCCTTAATATAGATAGCTGAGCTGCCAAAATCGTTGTTTGTAGAAGGAGAAATCATCTCGCAGGTTACAATCCATTCATCATTTTCTCGGTCAATTGCAATACCGGTAATTATGTCATAATCAGATATTTCTGTAAAATCAACAAATGAACAAAATATAACAAAAGCTAACGATATCATTATACCTAAAGCAAGTTTAAATATTTTCATACCTTTCCCTGCCTTTTTAAATTATCTGTAAATCGCTTCTGACGATAATTCATTTTATATATTGGTGCCCTGAAGAATGTATCTACTTTACCCTCTTTGCTAAACACAGAGGACACATACATTAGCGGAATACCCAGTGATGACATATTAAACAAAAGCAGCAAAAACAAAACAAATCCCAATGCCACGGCAGGCAGTCCGGCTATACCGCCAAGAATTACCAAGACTGCACGGACATAAAATGTCACACCTTTAAGTTCATAAGCCATAAGACCTGTAACACCTGAAAATGCAACAACGATTACCATAGGTGCAGAAACAAGTTTTGCATCGACTGCTGCCTGCCCGAGAATTATAGCACCTACAACATTCAAAGCCAGACCTATACTGGAAGGCATACGAGCACCAGTTTCACGCAGTATCTCAAAAATTGCAAAAAGCAATATAATTTCTAAAAATGACGGAAGCGGAACACCTGTTTGCGATACACTTATACTGTACAACCATTCAGGCGGCAATAACGATTTATGATGATGTATTACAGATATATATACTGAAGGTAAAATAAAAGATAACCAAAACCCTAAAAAGCGTAATACTCGTCCAACATTAGCATACCAGCAGTTAAGATAATAATCATCGGGTGTTTGAAAATTCTCAATGAATAGATAAGGGAACGTAAGAGCTGTTGGAGAACCATTTAATATAATGCCTATTCTGCCTTCCAATAGTTTTGCAGCAAGAACATCTGGACGATTTGTTTTTCCATAAGTTTTAACAAAGGATGATTTATTATCACGAATAGTTTCAGCTATATAATTCACGTCTGAAACATAATCAATATCAATACTGTTCAAACGCGACTTAAGTTTACTTACAAGTTCGGGTTTTACGATTCCATCTATATAGCAAATACAAAATTTAGAGTTGCTTTGTTTACCACACGACATAAACTCATTTTTAAGTTTAGGTGTCAGCACACGGCGCTTCAAAAGAGACAAATTTGTCATAATATTTTCATTAAAGCCTTCCGCCGGCCCTGCCAGAGAACGTTCATTTTCAGGGGCAGAAACATCCCGTTGCTTATACCCTTTGGTATCAATTATTATTACTGCAGGGTTGTCACCTATAATCACAGCGCAATCCCCTGCCGCTACACTTATAAATGCCTGATCTGCATCGTTTTGTATCTCAGTAGAATGAGAACATATACCCATAGTTTCAGCAGTTTTAAGGTCCCTTGACAATGGGAAGTGAGTAAGTGGTGTTATTATATCCCTGTCAACAAGATCACTACTTACAAGGCAGTTTACAAGAACTACAGTAATCTTTAGTTCAGGGTCGTGAATATTACGGATATTTTTAACACGAAAAACATCATCCCTGTCAAATGCAGTGCGAAAAAGATTTAAATTATAGTCAAAATTATTTGTAAAATTCATATTAACTCCTTTCTTTTATTATTATCAAAAAAATGTAGACAATACCGAAACTATTTGATAAAATAAAAACGGAGGTGTTTAAATGATCAAAGTAACTATATGGAATGAGTTTTTACACGAAAAAACAAAAGAAAGTGTTGCTAATATTTATCCTGATGGAATACATAATGCAATAAAAGATTTCCTTGATAAGGACGGTGAATATGAAGTTAAAACTGCAACACTTGATGACGAAAATTGCGGTATAACACAATCAGTTTTAGATGACACCGATGTTTTAATATGGTGGGGGCATATGGCACACGATAAAGTTCCTGATGATGTAGCAGAACTTGTGCAAAACGCGGTACTTTCCGGAATGGGATTTATAGCACTCCATTCTGCACACCACTCTAAACCTTTCAAAAAACTTATGGGTACAACTTGCAATCTAAGCTGGCGTGAAGATGGCGATATGGAAAGAGTATGGGTAGTTAACCCTGCACATCCTATTGCGCAAGGTATCGACAGATACTTTGAACTCGAGGGTGAAGAAACATATGCGGAGCCGTTTGACATACCCGAACCCGACCAACTAGTATTCGGCGGATGGTATGAGGGTGGTGAAATATTCCGCTCCGGTTGTTGTTTCTTTAGAGGTAACGGAAAGATATTCTATTTTCAACCGGGACACGAAACATTTGCTACTTTTAAAAACAAAAATGTTCAAACAATAATTAAAAATGCTATCAGATGGGCAAAACCCATTATTAGACAGAAAATCACATGTCCCCATATTAAAAAAATAGGTACCGAAGAATAAAATTAATTGGCTGACTCATTAAAATGAGTCAGCCAATTTTTTATCCTTTAACTGCACCTGCAATAACACCTTGAATTATATATTTTTGACCAACAAGGTAAAACACAATGATAGGAATTATTGCAAGAATAAGCATTGCCATAAACGAGCCCCAATCAACCGAACCATATGCGCCCTGCATTGCTAATTGCACAGCAACCGGTATAGTTTTAAATCTTGAACCCAATACAAGATACGGAAGAAGATAGTCATTCCATACCCACATTGTTTCAAGTATAGCAACTGTAACAGTTATTGGTTTAAGAACCGGGAAAACAACGCGAAAAAATGTTTGTAACGGCGTACAACCATCTATCATTGCTGCTTCTTCTATTTCAAGCGGGATACTTTTAACAAAGCCCGAATACATAAAAATTGACAATCCCGCACCAAATCCGAGATATATAAAAATTATACCTACAGGATTATTAAGTCCAAAATTAGTTATAATATTTGTCATAGTATACATAACCATTTGAAACGGAACTACCATACTAAATACGAGAATATAGTAAATGGCACGACAAAACTTACTATCGGAACGGTTAATATACCACGCTGCCATTGATGCGCATAATATTATTGCAAGTACTGAAAATACAGTGATGAAAAGTGAGCGACCAAAGGCACCAAAAGTACCAATGCTATTAATCATAGTAGAGTACTCATCATTAAAACCTGTCAGAATTCGTGTTACAGATTTACCAAAAAATCCCGAATTTACTATACCTCTAATATAATTTGTATCATCAAATGTTAAACTATCAGGAAATGAAAACGGCGAACTCATAATATACAGTTTATTTTTAAACGAGTTATAAGCAACGATAACAATAGGTGCCAAAAACACAACTGCCAAAGCTACAAGAAGTACATAAATGAATAGATTTACAATTTTTTTGCTTTTCATTATATCTGTTCCTCCTTAGATCTCGTAAGACGAAGTTGTAAAAAAGCGATAACGGCAACTATAATAGCAAACACAACCGCTTTTGCCTGACCTATTCCCTGTTCAGCTACCGTTCCGTAAAAAGTGTTATATATATCCAAAGCCAGCATAGTAGTTTGTTTGGCTGGAGCACCATTAGTTAATGCGAGATTTTGATCGAATAGTTTAAACGAGTTAGATAGTGTTAAGAAAGTACAAATTGTAACAGACGGCATAACCATTGGAATAATTATATTTTTAAGTGTCTGCCAAGCATTTGCACCATCGATACGCGATGCTTCGGTAAGTGACGATGGGATACTTTGTATTCCTGCGATATAAATTACCATCATATAACCTATCATCTGCCAGTTCATCAGTATAACAAGTCCCCAAAAGCCATATTGAGCATTATAGGTTATATCGACTCCAAAAATACCGAGAACACCGTTTATTATAAGGTTCCAAATATATCCAAGTACAATGCCTCCAATTAGATTTGGCATAAAGAAAACCGTACGAAATAAATTTGAACCACGCATTCCACGTGTAAGCAATAAAGCCAAAAAGAAAGCAATAACATTAACTGTGATTACAGATACTACCGTGAACTTTACAGTAAACCATAATGCGTTTAAAAAATCAGTGTCAGAGAACACGCCTATATAATTATTAACACCTACGGGATAATTATTCAATGATGCTTTATAAGATTTACAAGTTTTACAAAATTCGGTG
>JAZUOQ010000018.1:0-7638 GCA_045604775.1 Eubacteriales bacterium | reverse complement strand
CTTGAAAAAGCAACACAAGAAGCTGACGTAATTGTAAAAGCTGAGATACAGAAGCAACAGGCCGAGCTTGAGGCTGAGGCTGAGGCTGAAATGATACGCCGTCGTGCACAGGGTGAGGCTGATGCTATATTTGCAAAAATGCAGGCACAGGCTAAGGGTGCTCAGGAAATACTCGAAAAACAGGCAGAAGGTATACGCGCACTTGTTGAAGCAGCAGGCGGTGACGCCAATGATGCAGTAAAACTTATGATAGCTGATAAACTTCAGGATCTTATGACCATTCAGGTTGATGCTATTAAGAATATCAAAATTGATAAAATCACTGTTTGGGACAATGGTACCGGAACGGACGGCAAAGGCAGCACAGCAAACTTTTTATCAGGACTTATGTCAGCAGTGCCACCTATGAATGAACTGTTTAAGCAGGCGGGAATGGAGTTGCCCACACTGCTGGGTAAGGATATTGAAACACAAGGCGCACCTGTTTCTGATACAGAAGAAAACATAGAAGAATAAAATTTAAAATGACTGTTTCATTTATGTGAAACAGTCATTTTTATTATTGATCTATAAACATTTTCTATATTCTCCGCAAAGATCTTCGCGCTATACCGTTCAAGGAATCGCGATTTACCGTTTTGAGATAATGTTTTACAAAGTTCCTTATCACTGTACAGTTTAAGTATCGCATCAGCTATTGCACCGGCATCCCCGACAGGACGGATAAGGGATGTTACCCCATCTTCAGATATTTCAGCAAATCCCGGAGCATTACTTGTAACAGCAGGAAGGTATGCCGACCATGCCTCAACAAGAGATTGGCCAAAACTCTCAAACCTAGATGTTATACAGTACATATCCATTGCGTGATAAGCTCGTTCAGGGTCAAAAACCATACCCGCGAAAACACAATTTGAATAGATACCAATAGTTTTTGCATAAGTTTTCATTTTATCAAGTTCACTGCCTGCACCACAAAGAAGAAAAGCAATTCTATCACACTTTTCAAGAACGATCTTTGCAGAATCAAGCAGTGTCTTATAATCTTTTTCCGGAGAAAACCGTGCCACACAGCCGATAACAAACTTTGATGTATCGATTCCAAAGCTTGATTTACATTCAGCTTTAAGTATATCAGATGCAACACCCATATCCGACACACCGTTTAATACGGTATATATATTTTTTTTATTAAAGCCAAGTTCAATAAGGTTATTATACGCTGCCTGTGATACAGCTATTGCATATCCGCCTGTCAAACGATAGATAAGCCTGCTTACGATATTACCGGACTGTGATAAAGTATGCTTTGTAAACACACTTTTACATACACCCTTAGCGGCAATTCGAGCCGATGCGCTTCCGTGAGCATGCATAATGTCATAACCGTCTTTTTTCAGTTGTGTTCTGATAACAGATATTGAATTAATATCAAGAGATTTATCGGGTGCTATATCACTTTCAATTATCTCACAATCTGCATCTGAAAAAAATTTCATTGCCGCAGAACCGCGCGGAAGCATAACAGACGGTTTAATGTCAGGAGAATGGTTTTTTATGTAATTTGAAACATATATTCCTGCACCGCCAATATTGCTGTCGGACAGGACATGAAGAACTTTTATCATTTTATACCTCAATCAAACTGTTTTTCATATGGCTGTTCTTCTTTATATTTATACAAATATTTAACAGAGAATGTTGCCAAAACAACTGCAATCAATGCAATAACACAGATAATAACAGGGCTTACGCTTGAACTGGCAAATAATAAAGTTAGAACCGTGAGAAGTTCACAAAAGAATATCAACAAATACAAACGAAGTGTTTTATGCCATTTGTACGGACGCGCAGAATGCTGTTCCATAAACAAAGCGCTTATAAGCATAAGAGCAAAATACATAACAAATATAATGGCTATAAATATATGCATATAAAACGGTGTGAAAGCGGAAATACGTGCACCGTTTTCAAAAAGCATAACTGACTCGGATGAAAGTTCTGTAAATGAAGTAGACAATGCTGTTATAGCAATATGTATTAACATAAAAACACAGTAAACCGAAACTGCGACACCTGCACACGCACCATAGCCTACCATGAAAGATATTCCGTTTTCCTCTTTATAGCGATTAAAATACACAGCATTAAGAGCAAAATAACGAACAAGTGATACGGCTGTAAAAAACAGTACAGCAACAGATATTTTGTAAACCGCCTCGTCCATAATTACGCTCATATATTCGGTTGAATCTGCCGAAAAGGCATAAAGCATAAGTACAAACATTAAAACAAGCATCACAACAAATGACACGGCACCGATAACAGTATGTAAAGCGGATATTTTTTTACCTTTCTTTTTAATAAGTTTTATTGCAAAAAATAAAGCAATAACAGGTATAACAGCCGCCGCTAAATAGCATATAAGCGAATTAAGTATCAAACTCATTCACCCTCCGTTCTGATTTTTTATGTTTTCCGATAATAAATATACCACCGAGTATCATTGAAATAACAAAGAAAAGTGCTGAAACAATATAAATAAGAATAGTAGAATTGCTACTAACAATAGCCAATATCCAAAACAGATAATAAACGGATGAAAGCGCCATTACGGCACCGTTTCCCGAATCGTCAAGTGCAATATCAGACGATACAGAAAGTACAGTATACATTATACCGGTAAGACACACTATTGCACCCGAAAAAATCGCATACTGCGGTTCCATTTCGTACTGAGAAAAAATATTAAGAGCAACAAATACCGCTGCGTTTTGTGCAATAATTACACCGGCAGAGAAACCTGCACCAGCATATAGATAACGCGTTTCACTTTTCTTGAATTTTTTAAGTGTTGCTATCTTAAGTGATTCGCATACAATATACAGCATTGCAATCATAACAGCAATTATTGTACCAGCAACACCAAGGCCCGATGTATCATCTTCAAAAGTGAGTGATGATAAAAATAAAGTATTTACAAGAATAAATGCGATGAATACTGCAACAAGGCTTGCGAGAAATGAAACAAAACCATATGCTATTGAATCATATGCTATATTCGCTTTGCGTTTTGAAAAAGCAAAATACACCATCACTATCACAGGAATAATAAGACCGAATGGTAGTGAAAGCAAGGTTGTTGAGTTAAAGCCCATATTAATTCTCCTTAATTGTCAATTTTGCAGAGGTCAATGTATTTTGCATAAGCATCGCGATAGTCATAGGCCCCACACCGCCAGGAACAGGTGTGATATAGGATGTTTTATCACAGACTGCTTCAAAGTCAACATCACCACAAAGCTTGCCGTCTGCATTTCGATTAATACCAACATCAATCACAATTGCACCCTCTTTAACCATATCAGGTGTAACAAAGTTAGGTCTGCCAACAGCTGCGATAAGGATATCAGCGTTTTTACACGCCGATATAAGATCAGGGGTACGTGAATGGCATACTGTTACAGTCGCATTTGCGTGAAGCATAAGCATTGACATAGGCTTACCGACAATGTTGCTTCTGCCGATAACGGTACAGGTTTTCCCGCTCACATCTATATTATAATACTTAAGTAGTTCCATAACACCCGCGGGTGTACAAGGTAAAAAATCATAGTCACCCAACATTATTTTACCCACATTATATGGATTAAATGCATCAACATCTTTATCAGGACGGATAGTATTGATTACGATATCGGGATCAAGGTGTTTAGGCAGCGGCATCTGAACAAGTATGCCGTGAATATTACTATCATCATTTAGTTTGTTTATAAGTGACAAAAGTTCAGTTTCAGTCGTAGTTTCCGGCAGTTCATAACTTTCAGAGTAAAAACCGCAAAATTCACACGCTTTTTTCTTATTGTTTACATAAACGTGTGATGCCGCATCATCACCGACAATTATCACAGCAAGACCGGGTGTTACCCCCTTTTGCTTTAGTTGCTCAGTTTCTTTTTTTATACTTTCTTTAATAAAAAGAGATACCTCTTTGCCGTCAATTATCCTGTACATTCTCTTGCTCCTTTGTTTTCTTTTCTATTGCATCATAAATGTGCTGTGCTTCTATATCTTCCTCTGTAAGTTCAATTTCATCAGTGCTTATATGAAATTGTTTTTCATACTTAGGACCTTCATTAATTTCCTGAACGGTAACATATCCCGTACTTTTTTTACGCAAGATTATTATTGCAATCAATGATGCAATGCAAAACGCAAAAGCAAGCACCATCATTATTCTGACACCAAAAATATGTAAATTATATTCAGAATCACGAAGCGGTTCCATGAGTCCCCTACCCAATCCGTACCAAGCCATATACCACAGGAATATTTCACCGTCAAACTTACGCAGATACATATAGCCATAGATAAGAATAAAGCCGACAAGGTTCCAAAGACTTTCATACAGGAATAATGGGTGTACAAGCATATCAGCGCCCTCTCCGAAATATCCGACACCCATTGCCCAAGGAAGATTAGTTTCAACACCGTATACTTCGATATTAACAAAGTTGCCCCATCTGCCGATTATCTGACCGATAATAAGACCGATGGCAAGTACATCTATCATTTTGCGCCAATCGCATTTTTTTAGTTTGCATATTACAAAAACTGATACAGCAGCGAATATAACACCGCCATAAATTGCTAGACCGCCGTTCCACACCGCGATAATATCCATAAATGAATTGAAACTTTCAATATCACCCAGGACATATGTAAGGCGAGCGCCGATAAAAGCGATGGGGATAGTGTAAAGGACGCAGTCAATAAAATCATCCTCTTTTATACCAAAGCGCTTGCGGAGTTTGTTGCAGACAAGATATGCAACTATCATACCGATACAGATAATGATGGCATACCATTGTATTGAAATATTATCCGTTATATTGATAGCGGTAGGGTTAAGTTTTATCTGACCGATACCGAGATTTGGAAAAGAAACAGCATTATACATAGTTATTCTCCTTTTATTACCGACATAGCAATGTTAAGAGGACAAAAGAGTTTTTTTGCACGTAACATTATATCATCGGGAGTGATGTTTTTAAGAACATCGATGGTATCAAAAGGCTCTCTTTTTGAAAATTCATATGAAACAAGAGTATTTACTGTTGAAGAAACATTATCACAGGAAGCGATTATATTACCGTAAAGCATATTACGCACCTGAACAAAACGGTCGTTGGGAACACCTGTTTTAAGAAAATGTGATATTTGAGCCTTAATTGCATCAAGCACAGTTTGGGGATGATCGCTTTCACCGCCGAAGAAATAGAACGCAAATGTATCAGACAATTCATATACAGATTCAAACTCACCGTTTATTATACCCTTATCGTACAGTTCTTTATAGAACTTTGTGGAAGTACCAAACATTATCTCGCAAAGCATTTCCGTTTCCATTTCCTTTTTAGCAAGTTCTATACCATGAAGGTTTGTATCGTTATCCTTTATACCGATATAGAACAGAGGACGGGAAACGGGCATTGTCTTTTCTGCATACTCACATACGATACTGCTCGGCTCATTCGGCATTATCTGATTGATGGAAGATATACAACTAACGGGTGCAAAATATTTATCACACGCATCAAGTATTACATTCTCATCAACATCGCCAGCAACACACAGTACCATATTTGACGGTTGATAGAAAGTATTATAACAGGACATAAGAGTATCTACCGTAATTGGTGCAATATCCTCTACACTGCCGGCAATATCGTACTTTACAGGGTGATCATTATACAGACAGCGGATAAGACCGAAATAGCCTTGCCACGACGGCTCGTCCTCATACATACGTATTTCCTGCCCGATAATTCCTTTTTCTTTTTGTACATTCTCATCAGTAAGGTAGGGTTTTGAAATAAATGAAAGGAGAATTTTAAGGTTTTCTTCAAATTTATCGGTACAAGTGAAGTAATACGCTGTTTTATCATTTGAAGTAAACGCGTTTGCTTTAGCACCTGTTTTGGCATAAAAATCAAATGCGTTGCCGTTTTCACCTTCAAACAGTTTATGTTCAAGAAAATGAGCTGTACCGTTGGGCACTGTTATCATTTTGCCGTTATACTCAAACTCACGGTTGATAGAACCGAAATTTGCTGCCAGCATTGCTGTTTTACGGCTTTTACCCGCTTTTTTCACTATCTTAATTTTAAGTCCTGATGAATGAACTGTTTCAAGACAGGTTTCATTTAAAAATGAGTTATGTTTACTCTGCATCATTACCTCCAACACCCTTTAAAAGATATACAGTATCTGTAAGGATACCATTTGCTACCGCTTTTACACGCTCGGGTGTGACATCTTTTATTTGCTCAATCTGCTGAGAGGGAGTCATATTATGACCTGCTATTATAGCGGAAACATTAATAGATATGAGACTTGCAAGTGAATCGCCTGCCTGCACAAGAGAATCGATTACATAAGCACGAGCATTTTCAAACTCGTCTTTAGAAAAGTCACCGTTTTTCATTAGTTCCAACTGAGCCAATATCTCATCGCGTGCTTTTTCATAGTCTTCAGTTTCAATACCGCTGTATACGAACATTACATTTTTAAGTGCATCAATAGTGCTTGCACAGTAGTAGCAAAGTGAGAGTTTTTCACGTACATTCATAAAAAGTTTTGAAGTGGGACTGCCACCGTAAATCACATTAAACATACGCAACGCGAAAAAATCATCTTTTGCAGGTGCACCAAGACGAAATCCAATATTGAGTTTACTTTGTGCAACGTTCATTTCTTCCGTTTCATAACGTACATTACTTACACTATCTCTAACAAGCGTTTGAGGAACAGTACGATTACCCTTATCGAGTTTATCAAGAATAGGTTTAAACAAAAAATCGGTGTCACGTTCATAACCTGCATAGTTTACAAATAACATTGCACTGTTAATAAGTTGTAAATAAAACTTATACAGCGATTCAGGAGTTATATCATCAAGCATCGTAATATCGCCCAGTTCATAAGTGCCATAATCCTCTGTTTTAAACATTGCCTGTTTACATTTTTCAAGAGAATAGGCACGCTTATCATTTAAGAGTGACAATATTTTATCGCGAAGATTTTGCTTTTCCTGTTCAACAAAAGATGCTTTAAAAGCACCGTTTTCTAGAATCGGTTCAAAAACTGTACTGTAAAGAAGATCAATTATATTTTCTGCAACAGGTTCATTATCAATTGCAAATCTGTCGTCAAGAAAAGAGGCAATAAAGTTAAGTTCTTGCATCTCACCCGCTTTACCGGTTGTGATATTCAAAATTGCGCCGTAGTTTTTTTCAAGATACTCACCTACAGTATCCATCTCACCATACTTAGCGTTACCGCGCTTAAGAACACCGGTAAGAAGAGCAATCATTGTAGCAGTATTTTTTTTAAGCGGAACAAAAAAATTCAAAGAGATACAGTCCGATTTAAAGTTGTCTGAAAATATATCACTTTTTATAATACCGCTTTTTGTTGTATATGTTTTATAATTCATATATAACCTCTTTAAAATAAACTTATTAGAATATTATATCATTAGTATATAATAATATCAATGATTTATAAAAAAATTAACAAGTGCCTATCAGCAAGCACTTGTTAATTTAATAATATTTTTAGGACATTTTTCTGCAC
>JAZUOQ010000017.1:0-1726 GCA_045604775.1 Eubacteriales bacterium | reverse complement strand
GTATATCAGCTTCCTGTGTTGCTTTTTCAAGCTGCGCACGTGTGAGTTCGGCTTCTTGTTGAGCAACATATGCTTCCTGTTTTGCTTTTGCCGCCTGTACAGCTTCAGCTGCTACAGCGATACGCTCAGACTCAGCTTGTTTTTCGCGGCGTTCGGCATCTGAACGTGAGATTTCAATTTTTGCATTGTTCTCACCTTTAATGGCATCAGCGTCAGCGGCAGATACCTGTATACACTGTTCTCTGCGTGCATTTGCCTGGCCGATCTCACCGTCACGATCTTTTTCGGCAACGCTTTTCTTTGCGTCATTTATAGCTTTTGCAGCAGCTTCTTTACCAAGCGCGTCAATGTATCCCGACTCATCGTTGATATCAGTGACGTTTACGTTGATAAGTCTTAAACCGATTTTCTTAAGTTCAATTTCAACGTTGTTGGATACTGCAACTAAAAACTTATCTCTGTCAGTATTGATTTCCTCAATATCCATAGTGGCAATAACTAATCTTAACTGACCGAATACAATATCTTTTGCCAGCTCTTGTATCTCAGACATCTGAAGACCCAAAAGTCTTTCGGCGGCATTTTGCATAGTTCCGGGTTCCGTAGAAATGCCGACAGTGAAGCGTGAAGGAACGTCAATACGTATGTTTTGCTTAGAAAGTGCATTTTTAAGGTCAACGTTTATGGAAATAGGTGTAAGATCAAGATACTGATAAGCTTGAATAACAGGTATAATTAAAGCTGCACCACCGTGAATACATTTTGCACTTCGCGGCTGACCGTCTTTGTCATTTCCTACTTTACCGTAAATAACGAGCACCTTGTCTGAGGGACATTTCCTGTACCTCGAGATTATGGCAATTAGTGCTGCAAATAAAACAAGCACCAGCACAACAGTGCCTACGAGAATTCCTGCGCCTTCATTCATAATATTTTCCTCCTAAAATTTATTCTTTTTCAACAACTAATTTATCGCCGACAATATCAACAATCCGAACTTCTGTTCCGACTTTTAAGTCCTCATCGCCGAAAGTAATTGCTTCATGCTCAGTAAAAGTACTTTGTAATGTAAATGTCACTTTACCATTGCCGGTATTGTTTTTTGGTATCGATATATACACAGTTGCATTTTTCCCTAATGCATAACGTAAATTTTGCGTTCCGTTTTCCTGTAACTTTGATGATAACTGTACAAGTTTTGCAACAAGAAACATTGAGAACAAGCCAAGTACAGCTCCGATAATCATAGATAAAAATGTATTACATCCTGATTGTAGTGATACGATAGAACTCCAACCGAATACTGTTAAAAAAGCTATCGTGGTTTGTAATGTAAAAAACCGCATTGCAGCAAAATCAGAAACGTCAAAATCGTTGTCAACATCTGATATGTCATCCGGTATATCAGATATATCAATATCTGCATCTGTTCCACCGTCATCAAAACCTAACAAAACCATAACAGTTTGTATAATTAGTATTAATGTAGAAGGTATTGTTATGCAATATAACGCTTTCAGTAAAGTGCTAAGTGCACCCCACCACTCAAACATATTATCACCTCCGAAGGTAAATTATATTTACCTTGATTTTACAATACTTTTACCGTTTTGTCAATATATTGACTTGTAATTTTATAATTTTTTTGCTAAAATATATATAAGTATAAAAAATGGTGATGATGCGATGAATGCAGTAATACTTGGGAGAAAAATAAAAGAGGCAC
>JAZUOQ010000016.1:0-1892 GCA_045604775.1 Eubacteriales bacterium | reverse complement strand
AGGGGCGCCTCTTCGGCCTCTTGAGTATTTCTCCAAATTCCAAAGTTATTATTTATAGATAGCATTAGTTATTATATACAACGATTGGTGTTTTGTCAATATCAAATTAAAATGTTTTATTTATACTACGTTGAATTTTATATTTGGAATTGATATAATATTATTAAATATTTAACTGAGGAATTAATGTGAATCGGGTAATTGGAATTTTAGCACATGTTGATGCAGGTAAGACAACACTTGCAGAGGCTATTTTATACAGGGCAGGCAGGCTACGCACGCTTGGCAGGGTGGATAACGGCAATACCGTTATGGATACTCACACGCTTGAGCGGGAGCGTGGTATTACTATTTTTGCCAGTGAGGCGGCGTTTGATATTAACGGTGTCAGTTTTTCTATGCTTGATACACCGGGACATGTTGATTTTTCTGCCGAAACGGAACGAGTGCTTAGTGTTTTAGACTGTGCCGTACTTGTGATAAGCGGTACTGACGGTGTACAAGCACATACCAGAACGCTGTGGAGATTGTTATCACTTTATCGTGTTCCAACCATTATTTTTGTTACTAAAATGGATTTTGCCAGAAAAGAACGTGCTGATTTAATTAGCGAACTGAAAAGTGAACTTTCTGATAACTGTATTGATTTTTATAGTGATGACAGGGATGAATGTTTTGCGGTATGCCGCGAATCGCTGCTTGAAAGTTATCTTGAAACAGGTACGGTTTGTTTTGACGATATCCGTACACTTGTCGGAGAACGGCTTGCATTTCCTTGCTTTTTCGGTTCCGGACTTAAGCTTTCGGGAATTGATGAGTTTTTAAAAGTTTTACCCCAAATAACGCCACACAAAACATACCCTGATATTTTCGGCGCGCGTGTGTTTAAAATAAGCCGTGATACGCGTGGTGAACGACTTACGCATATAAAGGTGACAGGCGGAACTTTACGCGTTCGTGATAGTATCGGTGATGAGAAGGTAAGCGCTATCCGTATTTACTCGGGCACAAAGTTTGAAACGGTTGATGAGGTAGGTGCAGGCACTATCTGTGCTCTTACCGGTCTTAACAACACTTGTGGCGGTGGAGGGCTTGGTTTTGAGCGTTCAACTGTAAAACCGTCACTTGAACCTGTTATGAACTATAAATTAACACTTCCGGATGGGGTAGATGCACAGACTGTTTTACCCAAACTTCGTCTTTTACAAGAGGAGGATCCACAACTTAAATTTGTGTGGGATAGCTTTTTGCAGGAGATTTACGTTAGCCTTATGGGTGAGGTGCAGACGGAGATACTTAAAAGTATTGTGCTTGACAGGTTTGATATTGATATAGGTATCGGTTCGGGTCGGGTTATGTATAAAGAAACGATTTCGGATAAGGTTGAGGGCGTTGGGCATTATGAGCCGCTTCGTCATTATGCTGAAGTGCATTTGATTTTAGAACCTTTGCCCCGCGGAAGCGGAATTAAATTTGAAACCGGTATTAGTGAGGATAGTCTGGACAGGAACTGGCAACGTCTAATTATGATGCATCTTAAAGAAAAACAGCATATCGGTGTACTTACAGGCTCACCGATAACCGATATAAAGATAACACTTGTAGCAGGTAGGGCGCATCTTAAACATACTGAAGGCGGTGATTTTCGTCAAGCTACTTACCGTGCTGTTAGAAACGGACTTATGAAAGCTCGGTCAGTTTTGCTTGAACCGTATTATGATTTCCGTCTTGAATTGCCGCCTGAACAAATAGGGCGCGCAATAAACGATATGCGTGCAAGAAATGCGGAATTTGAAAGTCCGTATGAGGCAGGAAATATGTATCTGCTTAAAGGCAGAGCTCCTGTAACTTCGCTGGAAGGGTATGCCGCCGATGTTGCCGCTTATACCGGT
>JAZUOQ010000015.1:0-5957 GCA_045604775.1 Eubacteriales bacterium | reverse complement strand
ATTTCAGTATACTTGTAAAAATTTTCAAGACCTACGGCTACAACACAGAGATGCTTGAAACACGCGGTCCGCAGATAGCAGCTAATGGGCTGAGTTATGTACATAACGATACCTGCTACCCGGCAATACTTGTAATCGGTCAGTTTATAGATGCACTTAAAAGCGGTAAATATGACACACACAAGATAGCACTTATGCTGTTTCAGACGGGCGGTGGC
Source organism: Eubacteriales bacterium (assembly GCA_045604775.1). Classification (GTDB taxonomy): domain Bacteria; phylum Bacillota; class Clostridia; order Oscillospirales; family QAKW01; genus RGIG9041. The sequence goes on along the minus strand of JAZUOQ010000015.1, from coordinate 5,739 downwards.
TGTAGAGCATCCAACTACGTTTCACTGCTTAGAAAAGCACTGGAAAAGGCAGGCTTTGGATATGTTCCGGTAATAGGTTTGTCATTTTCTAATCTCGAAAAACATTCAGGCTTTAAATTGACACTACCTATGCTTCACAGGTTTATTTATTCTGTTACTACGGGCGATCTTATAATGTCACTTTTTAACCAATGCAGAACTACCGAGATCAAAAAGGGGCAAAGTCAAAGGCTCGTTGAAAAATGGACAGAAAAATGCGCTAACGAATTATCTCAGGGCGGCACTGTTAGATACAGACATATCAAATCACTGTACCGTGATATAATAAAAGATTTTGACAGTATTAAAAGAACCGATTCAAAACCGATACGTGTAGGCATCGTCGGTGAGATATATGTAAAATTTTCAAGCCTTGGAAATAACGGTCTTGAGGAGTTTTTGGTAAGCGAAGGTGCACAGGTAACAGTTCCGGGGTTTATGGACTTTTGTTTTTACTGTATTTATAATAACATAAACGACAGGCGTCTGTACGGAACCGGTCTTATAACAGCTCTTGCATATAAAGCGGTGTTTAATCTTTTCAAAAACAAACAAAAGGATCTTATAGATGCTATAAAACAAAACAGCAGCTTTGAAGCACCAACTCCTATTGAGCATACAATATCACTGACAGACGGATATATTGACACGGGTGTCAAAATGGGTGAAGGCTGGCTACTTACTGCCGAGATGCTGGAACTGTACGATATCGGAGTTAAAAATATCATCTGCACTCAACCGTTCGGTTGTCTTCCAAACCATATTTGCGGCAAAGGTATGATGAAACCGCTCAAAGAAACAAAACCGGATATCAATATTGTAGCTATCGATTACGATGCAGGTGCAACAAAAGTCAATCAGATAAACAGAATTAAACTTATGCTTTCAAATGCAGGTGAAAAGTAGTGAAAAAAATAGATTTTCATGTACATATAGATGCAAATATACCAATAGAAAAAACGGTGGAATATTTCAATGATATGTGTCAGCGTAAAGGATACAGCGGCGTTGGCATTATGGCTTTTCCAAACGAAAGTGAAGGCGGAAGTGTAAACTGCAACGAAGATGCTTTAGCTATCAGGGCACTTATGCCGGGTTCATATGCATTTGCAGGGCTGTTTGATGACAAAGATTATGTCCAACAAGCCAAAGAATATCAAAAACTTGGTTTTGACGGAATAAAAATGCTGCATGGAAAACCGAGTCTGTATCGAAAAAACGGCTTTTCTTATAACGACAAACGATTTGACAGTTTTTTTGAATATTGCGAAAAAGAACAGATACCGCTTCTTATTCACAACAACGATCCCAAAGCCAATTGGGACATAACAAAAGCAACCCAACGCGCTATAAAAAACGGTTGGGTATATGATGAGACAATTCCTTCTCAGGAATGGTTTTTCAAGGCACTTGAAGAAGGTGTATTTGAGAAACATCCAAACCTTAGGGCTGCAATTGCTCATTTTGGTTTTTATTCAGATGATATTGACCGTGCCCAAATGATAATGGAGAAATATCCCAACATATTTTTTGACATCACACCTGCAATTGATATTTATGTACAATTGTCAGAAAGACATAAACGCGCCGAAGAATTCTTTAGAAAATACCACGACAGATTAATATACGGTACTGATGCACACAATAACCTTGTTGGTTTTTCAAGAGAGTATAATGATATTAAAACCGATATCACTGATCTATTTTTAGAAGGCGATAAACCACAGACTGTACACGACAGATATATAGTACCGCTAAAACTCGAAAAACATATGCTGGAAAATATCTACTATAACAACGCAATAAAATTTATGAATAAGTAAAATATAACCCTCTGCGGTTTTAAAAACCGCAGAGGGTTATATATATTATTTTAAAATTCTTATACCGCCGATAACCGGAAGTTCTTTAGCCCTGCCGTTTACAACGTTTACAATACCTAATACCGTAAAGATAAGGAAAATTATGTTGACTACTGTACTGATAAGCGATGCTACAAAAGATAGTCTGATCAGACTTAATACAAGAGATACGATACTTACCGAAATTCCACACAAAAGTTCAGCAATTGCAAGTACAAGACCTTGATTTGAATGATACTTTGCAAATTTTGAATTAGGTACTGCAATAATTGGTATAATTACAAGCCAGGAAAGATACGCGAGAACACCCATTATCTTATTCTGCTCAATATCATCTTTGTCAAACTCACAAGTCGTATCAGCAGTATTATTTAGATCTGAAAACTTATCAGTAAAATCACCTGATGTTTCTGATTTTTTTACATTTTCACCGCAAAACTGGCAAAAAGCTGCATCTTCGCTTATTTCTTTTTTACATTTATTACAAGTTGCCATATATCTACTTCTCCTATACATCGTTATATATTAAAGATATCATAAAGTTCTAAATAAATCAATTACTCAAAGAATCTTTGTTATTTAAAACAACCGCCAAAATATTCGGCGGTTGTTACTTTTATTTCAAAAACTTCAATGCACCTGTAGGACATGCATCAACACATAAATGACAGTCTGCGCAACACGCAATAGTATCAGAGTTGTTGAATTCAGGTTTGATAACGGTTTTAAAGCCACGGTCGACAAGACCGAGAATTCCTTTTTTTGCAACCTCACGACACTCACGCACACATAGATTACACAATATGCACTTGCCTTGATCGCGTTCAATTGAAACCAATCGCGTTTCAGTGAAACACTCATGCTTTTCTCCGTCAAAACGCTTGACATCAAGATCATACAGGTTTGCATATTTTATCAACTTACAATCTTTATAATCGTGACAACCGCACTCCAGACAACGTTTTGCTTCTTTTCTCGCAAGTTCTTCGTTAAAGCCTAGATTTATTTCATTGAAATCGTGTTTTCTTTCATTTGCATCACGTACAGGCATTTTAATGCGATCACATTTTTCAAATTTATCAAAATACTCCGCTGACGGTGATTTTTCACTAACAAAAGGAGCTTTATACGGTGTTTCCATACCAAGCAGATAACCGCATATAACACGTGCGGCTTTGTTAGCTTCGCCTATAGCAGCTATTGCAATGCTTGCACCTCTGTTGGTAGCATCACCTACTGCAAATACACCATCAACAGATGTTGCAAAGGTATGTTCATCTGCAGCAATAATTCCGCGCTGATTAAGTTCAAGTTCTTCAAAACCTTTAACATTAACTTTCTGACCGATTGCTGTAATAACACTGTCAACATCCAGAATTTCAAACTTACCTTCTACCGCAACAGGTGCTCGTCTGCCGCTGGCATCCGGTTCACCCAGTTCCATTACCTGAAGTTTGATTTGTTTTACCTTGCCGTTTTCACCGATGATTTCTTCAGGATTGGTAAGAAATTTAAACTGTACACCCTCTTCAATAGCCTCAGTTATTTCAATGTCTTCAGCAGGCATTTCTGCACGGGTACGACGATATATAACATATACATTTTCAGCACCAAGGCGTACCGCCGTTCTGCAGGCATCCATTGCAGTGTTACCACCACCGACTATTGCAACATTTTTACCTATATTAATTTCTTCGCCAAGTGCAACCTTGCGTAAAAACTGAATACCACCGTATACACCTTCAAGTTCTTCGCCCTTACAACGCCGACCCATATTATTCCACGCACCAATGGCAACTAATACAGCATCGTGGTTTTTTCGTATATCCTCAAAAGTAACATCTTCACCGATACGTATATTGTTCTTCATATTTACGCCCAGTGATTTAATTTCTTCTATCTCAGCATCAAGTACTTTTTTAGGGAGTCTGTATTCAGGTATGCCGTAACGAAGCATACCACCCATCTTATCCATAGCATCATAAATTGTAACGTTATGACCTTCTGATGCGAGATAATAAGCAGCAGTAAGTCCTGCAGGTCCACCGCCGATTATACCGACAGTTTTACCGCTGTCAACTTTGATCTCAGGTAAAATGTGCTCACCGGATTTTAAAACATTATCTGCTGCAAATGACTTAAGGTAAGCTATAGAAATAGGTTCTTCAACCTTTGAACGTCTGCAGGCAGTTTCGCAGGGGTGCGGACATACTCTGCCTATAGATGCAGGAAGCGGTAACTTGTCTTTAATAATTCTTACGGCCTCTTTGTCATCACCGTTTGCAATGGCTTTCACATAACCCTGACAGTCAGTTCCGGCAGGACAGTTAAGCGAACACGGCCCTATACAATCACCGTCATGGTCACTCATTAACAGTTCAAGTGCAATTTTACGAACCTGCTTTACACGCTCAGATTCAGTAAATATTACCATACCGTCGTTTGCAATAGTTGAGCAAGCACGCATCAGTTTAGGACTGTTCTCACACTCTACAACACAAATACCGCACGCACCGTAATACTTTACATTCGGATGATGGCAGAGAGTAGGAATTTCAATACCGTTTGCTGCAGCAATATTCAAAATCGTATCACCGTTTTTTCCGGTACATACTTTGCCGTTTATTGTAATTGTTATCATCGGTATCCCCTCCTATCTGATTGCTACCGCACCAAAGCGGCAAACAGTTTTACAATTTCCGCACTTGATACATTTATCATTATCAATAGTGTGCGGTTGTTTAACATTGCCCGTAATTGCACCTACAGGGCATTTCTTTGCACAAAGTGTGCAACCACGGCACGATTCGGGAATTATAACATAAGAAAGCAGGTCAACACACTCGCCGACAGGACATTTCTTATCATATATATGCGCTTCGTACTCATCCCTGAAATAACGGATGGTTGAAAGAACAGGATTAGGCGCAGTCTGGCCAAGACCACAAAGTGCACCGTCCTTTACGGCACTGCAAAGTTCCTCTAAAAGTTCAATATCACCGTCTTTGCCTTCGCCCTTGGTTATACGTGTGAGTATTTCTTGCATACGCTTTGTACCAATACGGCAATGAACACATTTACCGCAGGATTCTTTCGCTGTAAAATCAAGAAAGAATTTTGCCATACCTACCATACAAGTGGTATCATCCATAACTACCATACCGCCGGATCCCATAATAGCGCCGGTTGCAGCAAGCGCTTTATAGTCAATAACGGTATCAAACTTATCTGACGGAATACATCCGCCTGAAGGTCCACCCAACTGAACTGCTTTACACGGTCTGTCACCACGGATACCGCCGCCAATATCATATATAATATCTTTGATAGTCATACCCATAGGTATTTCGACAAGTCCGCCGCGCTTTATCTTTCCTGTAAGTGCAAATACTTTTGTACCCTTACTGTTTTCTGTACCCATTGCGGCAAACTTATCACCACCGTTTTGCATTATCCACGCAACATTAGCAAAAGTTTCAACATTATTTATATTAGAAGGCTGGTTATCATAACCACATTGTGCAGGGAACGGTGGTTTTAAACGCGGCATACCGCGTTTACCGTCAAGCGATTCGATAAGTGCAGTTTCTTCACCGCATACAAACGCACCGGCACCTGCCTTTATACGCATATCGCAGTTAAAACCGCTGCCCATAATATTTTCACCAAGATATCCGTTAGTCCTTGCCTGCTCAATTGCGGCTTCAAGTCGTACTATTGCAAGCGGATACTCAGCACGAACATACACAATAGCTTCAGCGGCACCTATAGCATATGCACCGATAAGCATACCCTCAATAAGTGTGTGGGGGTCGCTTTCAATAACGGCTCTGTCCAT
>JAZUOQ010000014.1:0-3095 GCA_045604775.1 Eubacteriales bacterium | reverse complement strand
ATTACCTTTGAATGCTCAGTAGAAGAAACAGATTTTTCAGATCGAATCGCTTCAAAAGCACCTGTTAACGAAACACCTTCCGGTTTTACTATATCTTCAGCATTTACAGAATTAGAACCCTCTTCTTCTGCAATATTACATCTTTCTTTAGTTGTACTTTCAACAGTATCAGATGTACCGTAATCGTTTAAAATATCATCAAGATTATAAGACGTATTTTTCGCATTACCATACGCTGAACTATCAAATTTCTTAATATCATCCAAATTAAATTTTTCAGTCATATCCTATCCCCAAGTTTATCTGTTTTTTGAAATTTCCTGCATAATTATCGATGCTGCAACAGATGCGTTCAAGCAACTGACTTTTCCACGCATAGGTATTCGCACAATAAAATCACATTTCTTTTTCAAAAGCGGTGACACACCGCTTCCCTCACTACCAACTACAAGCGCAACTGCGCAGTCATATTTTTCCTCATAATATGTTCTGTCACCGTCCATATCACAACAATAAAACCATAAACCTCTTTTTTTAAGTTCATCTACTGTAGATGCAAGATTAGCAACACGTACAACAGGTATATAATTAAGAGCTCCACCGGCAGCTTTTTCAACTGAAGCAGTTAACCCTACAGCACGACGCTTTGAAATAATTACACCGTGTGCACCAAAGCATTCTGCCGAACGTATTATTGCACCCAGATTATGCGGATCAGCAATTTCATCGGCAATAATAATAAAAGGTTTTTCATCTCTGTTATTAGCAAGTTCAAAAACATCATCAAGCGTTGAATAATCTTTAACAGCTGCAACAGCAGCAACACCTTGATGATTTTCACCCGGAAATTTAGTATCAAATAATTTAGAGGATAGTTTAATTATAGGAATATGTTTTTCTGAAGCGATAGAAATAATTTTACCCAAACTACCGCTACCGTTTTCAATAACAAACAGCTTATCAATCTGCCTATCAGACCTTATTGCCTCCAAAACATTATTTCGACCAAATATAAATCCAGCATTTTCTTTATTTATAGCCATTTAAATCTCCGTTTAAAACAATTTTCAAATTATTATAACACATTTCGACAAAATTTAAAATACATTTTAGAAAAAAAGTGTATCAGTTTTTAACCGATACACTCAAATAATCAGTAATAGCACGTATGGAAATACCAATAAATGCCGAAAGAAATATATGCCAAACCGAATAACCGTCTACACCAAACAGGTATGATGCAGGTGTTACAAGTATAACAGAAAAAGTAATAAAAGGCAAGAAAGAAATTATCAGCCATTTTATATTATGAAGTGACCTGGATATTGAAAAGTATCCAAACGGCATACTTGCAAGAAGTACAGAAAATAAAATACCGACAGAACACTCATGTGAAGAAAACAACTTTAAAACAACTATAAGAGCACAATACGAAACAACACATATTAAAATGTTAATTAAATTAGATGTGCCAAGCGGTTCGGAAGAAGTAAATTTTCTCTTATACACAAAACAAGTTTCAATTAATTTATAACAACTAAACGATGTAATAGGTAGAGCAATAAAAACTGCACAAGCAAAAATAACAGGATTCATTACCAATGAATTATTAAGCACAAAAAATAATGCTCCACAGAATATGAAATATGCACAAAAACTTAATACATTCTCCATAACCTTGTTAATTGATTTAAAGCATTCGGCTGATTGCAAAAGCGCCGAAACAGCATCGTTCAATTTATCCTCAACTACAATATCTGCAGATTGGTTATCATAACTAACGGAAAACACCGAACTAAAAGCCACTGATTTATTATCACTTTTCGATTTATTGCCAAAATAAGCAGGTTTGAATTTTTTAGAAATCAATTCATTTATAACATATTCAGAATCACCATCGTAGGAACAAATAACATTACACGCTCTTATTTCTTCAATGCTAGAATTCGAAAGTTGAGAAAGATTTATACAGTTTATTTCCGGATTATCAAAAACCAGTTTTGAAGCATTTTCATCACCTGAATACAAAAGTATAGGATGAACACCTTGATTATCGAGTAGGTTACAATTTTCCAGTGAGATTTTAGATACTAAATTGTGTATTCCAATAAAACCTATTAGTGTAAAACCATATTTTTCGTTAGACAAATCCTCAGGAATTATATCGACGTTTTTAGATGCAACAGCTATTACATCACTTGAAGACGAAACGAGACTTTGAATTAAAGAATAATCAAAGTTCGTATCCATACCACACATTTTTAAAACACTTCTGTAATTTCCTCTGACAATAAGCATATTGTTACCTTCATATACCCTGCCACAGATTTCCGTCTCATTACCAGAATTAACATAATGAGATATTACCGGACAAATTGATTCGATATCAGCATAATTTACCCCTAACGATTTCATAAGTTTAATATTTGCCATCATCATAGGAGTAGTAATCGAGTTGTTTTCTATCTTATCATCACAGAAAGCAGAATACAATATTACATTGAAGTTACTTTTATTTATATTAACAAGCGGGATATATTCAAACTTACTGGTAACAATACCTGTTAACTCCAAATCATCAAACATCTGTTCTTTATTAACCAAAAGAATATCAGTATTGTTAAGAGCATCAACTGTTGATAATGACTTGATATAAATGCCTTTATTACGCAACGATGCAACTGTATCTATTAAAGAAACATTTACAAACTGAGGGAGAAAATCAAAAACCAAAAATGCAGACCAAAGCAAAATCAGCACTGTCATTGAAATATAATCTCGCACAATTATACAACCAACAATCGTAAATATAAGCGATAACAAAAAAAGTACAATTATTAACATTCTTGAGAAGTCAACTACACCTAAAGATAACTTGTTTTTTTGAGATTTGATTTTCTGTGCCTTAGAAATGTATACTCTATCCCCCATCTCACAAACTACTACCTTCGCCGTACCTCTTACGACATAGGATCCGCAAAACACCATATTAGCAATCTTAGATACATCTATATTATCATCATCAATCACAGATGAACTTTTACTAGCAAGTCTTTTAGAGCAGACATTATATTCATCTACATACAAATCAGATG
>JAZUOQ010000013.1:0-9432 GCA_045604775.1 Eubacteriales bacterium | reverse complement strand
CATAAAAAAGTCGAAGCAAAGCGAACTTTGCTTCGACGTGGTGCCGGTGGCCGGACTCGAACCGGTACGGTATTGCTACCACGGGATTTTAAGTCCCGGGCGTCTGCCAGTTCCGCCACACCGGCGTGTGACTAAAGTTTATTTTAGCACAACTTATTTTAATTGTCAATATTGATAAGTCGTATATCAATACATTTTTTCGTGATATCGTCAAACTCTGCAAATATACCGTTTAACATACAGCCACCCTTAGCATCCGTTATACGCATACGTTCCTGTGGTTTTACAAAGTTATTAACACAGCACTCCACCGCTTTGCCAAGCACCGAGTGCTTAACTCCTGTCATACCAATATCGGTAACATACCCTGTTCCACCATTTAAAATCTGTGCATCATTCGTTTGTATATGTGTATGCGTACCATAAACAAGTGATACCCTTCCGTCAAGATAAAACCCCATCGCACGCTTTTCGCTGGTCGCCTCAGCGTGAAAATCAATCACTATTATACAGTTAGTATTATTTTTAAGCAATTGATCGACACATACAAACGGATTTTCGCATTCATTTTTCATAAATAGACTGCCCGATAGGTTTATAACTCGAAGACTTGTTCTTCCCATATCCAAAACGATATCTCCCCTACCGTCTTTAAATTCAGTGACATTTACAGGCCGCAAAAGTCGTTTTTGCTCATCGTGCAAATCACCGGCTGTCTTTTGTTTTTGAAAAGAGTGGTTGCCACCTGTTACAATATCCGCACCGGCTTGCATTATCATATCATATGAAGTTTTATCAATGCCGTTTCCAAGCGCTGAGTTTTCGCCGTTTACAATAACAGCGTCCGCACCGTATTCACGGCGCAGACGCGGTAAATGCTTGCAAAGGTACAGAGCACCCTCATGGGACACAACATCGCCTATGCATAAAATTTTCATTAATATCTTCCTTTTATAAGTGCAGCACGCGCATATCCGTCAGCAAATGTGTTATATGCTGTTTCACCGTCAACGCAAAGTGACTGATCAATAACATCACCGTCAAACATCTGCGAGATTTGCGCATCAACATTAACAAGTGCACCGCTATTTTCAGATATCTCAAGGTATTTGGTTGCCTTTTCAATATCAAGCCCTACATCAAACAAAAGTTCATCAACACGGCTTTCTGCATAACGCGCCGCCCAGATCGTTGCAAATACTGATGCAATTTGAGCATTTTCTTCGGTAGCAGACACAGGAATTCCAATTCCTATACCGCAATATTCAGCAATTCCGGCTCCGTTACTTACCTTTGGTATTGGAGCAAAGCTTACTGAAAAATCAGCCTTAGCAGGTGTGTGAGTATAAGTAAACATTACATTGCCTTTATCAAAACTATACTCACCCTCGGGCAGATCTTTATCAAGATTTGTAATTTCTGCAAATTTTGCAAATGCAGCAATCGATTTTTCGCTTGTTACGGCAAACTTAAATCCGTCTGCTGTTAAACCTGTGACCTGTTCGCCGGCAGTATTGCCAAAAGCCAACCAATTATCACTTTCAACCAACTTTACACTATTATTCTTTGCAGTTATGGCGTGTGATGCAAGTACATCTGAAGTCCAATTATCTGAAATTGCAAGAACATACGGTGAGTCATCGGTTATTATATCAGTATTATACCACAGCATACGCGCATTGCCGGTGCCTGTAAACACTTTGTATCCTGTCTTTTCAAAAACTGACTGTGAAAACGGAACATTCTTTACATCTTTTACAAACCTTTGAGCAGATTGCATAAGTGAAAGAGAGGCCGCCATATCATTAATCGGTGATGTTATAACTCCAAGATCCATACCGGACTTAAGTGCAATAGCCTGTGCGCTGTAAAGCGTGTTTTTTGAACGGATTGCGTAGTTTACAGTAAAACCATACTCATCATACATACCTTTCAGCCATTCGCGCTCATTCATATCCCCTGCGCTAAATGCCCCTTCTTCCGTCACAAACATTGTAAGAGTTTTGCCGTACAGATCACCTGTTTTAGCAGTAAGTACCTCATTTTCATCAATGTTATAAGTGGGTTTTACCCCTTTGTTTTCTTTACGTGTATCAGAAATAACGCCCTGTTCCTGCTTAGGTGAATCAGTTTGTTCGGGTTGAGTATCAGTTTCAGGTTGTTCAGTTTGTGTATCAACATCCGCTTTGGACTGATTTTCAGTATTATCCGTTTCATTATCTGTCACAGGCGGTATCAAAATGTTATCAGGTGCACAGGCAGAAATTGTCAGACCAAGCATTACTGCCAAAAGTATAGATATTATTCGTTTCATAGTTCTTTAAGCATCACAGCTGCCACAGCAGCCTGAGCATCCTCCGATTTCAATGTCGCAAGGTATATTATTTCTGTCGTAGTAGTCCTTAATCGCTGCCTTGACAGCCTCTTCGGCAAGCACTGAACAGTGAAGTTTCACAGGCGGAAGTCCGTCAAGCGCCTCTACGACCGCTTTATTGGTTAGTGTAAGCGCCTCGTCTACACTCTTTCCCATTATTAGTTCTGTGGCCATTGAGGATGTTGCAACAGCCGCGCCGCAGCCGAAAGTTTTAAACTTAACATCCTTTATGATATTATCCTCTATCTTAAGATAAATGCGCATTATATCGCCGCATTTTGCATTACCAACTTCACCCACACCGTCAGCATTCTCTATTTCACCGACATTACGCGGGTTGGAAAAATGATCCATTACTTTTTCGCTGTACATATTTTAGTCCTTTCTTTTATCCCATACAGGTGACATCGCACGGAGTCTGTCCACCACTTTTGGCAATACTTCAAGTATATAATCAACATCTTCATCTGTATTATCCTTACCAAGTGACAGACGAAGCGAACCGTGCGCCACTTCGTGCGGAAGACCGAGTGCTAACAAAACGTGTGACGGATCAAGCGAACCTGTTGTGCACGCAGAACCGCTTGACGCACAAATTCCGTTGAGGTCTAACAGAAGTATTAAACTTTCACCTTCAATATATTCAACCGAGATATTAACATTACCCGCAAGACGCTTATCTCTCGAACCGTTTAAACGTGTATACGGAATCTTTAAAATACCGTCAATAAGTCTGTCGCGAAGTTTTGTAATTCGTGCATTCTCTGCTTCGCACTCGGAAAGTGCGATTTTAAGTGCCTGTGCACAGCCGATAATACCTGCCACGTTTTCGGTGCCTGCACGTTTTGAACGCTCTTGCGCACCGCCTGTTATAAGGTTGGAAATGCGAAGACCGCGGCGAACATACAATACACCTGTTCCTTTCGGACCGCCAAACTTATGCGCTGATAACGACAGCATATCAATATTCATTTCACCGACATTAATCGGAATATGGCCTGCTGCCTGTACTGCATCTGTATGGAACGGTATTTTATTTTCTTTTGCAATTTTTGCTATCTCAGCAATAGGCTGTATCGTTCCTATCTCATTGTTTGCATACATAACTGTTATAAGTATGGTATCTTCGCGGATAGCATTTTTCAGATCATCCACAGATATTATACCATCTTTATCAACAGGAAGATATGTTGCTGTAAAGCCTTTTTTCTCAAGTTCCTGTACAGTGTGTAATACCGCGTGGTGTTCTATACAGGTAGTAATTATATGTCCCTTACCTTTTTGATCAGCAATGCCGCGTATCGCCATATTATCACTTTCGCTGCCACCCGAAGTGAAAATAATTTCGTTGGGTGTACAGCCAAGGCAATCTGCCACAATTTTACGCGCATTCATAATTGCTGTAGCACTGTCCCTGCCGACAGAGTATATGCTCGAGGGGTTGCCGTAGTATTCAACAAAATGAGGGATCATTTTAGCAAAAACCTCGGGGCGAACTTTGGTAGTTGCCGCATTGTCAGCATAAACAAATTTCTTTTCCATTTAGTTATCCTTTCAAAAATTTTTGATATTCATTCACTGCCATTTTATCACAGCGTTCATTATACTTATGTCCGTCGTGTCCTTTCACCCATGTGAAAGTCACATTATGAATAGTAAGCAACTTATCAAGTCTTTGCCACAATTCAGGATTAAGGACGCTTTTTTTATCAGCTTTTTTCCAACCGCGCATTTTCCAGTTTTCAAGCCATCCTTGATTTATTGCATCGCACAGGTACTTGGAATCGCTTACAACTTCCACTTCACAGGGTTCTTTAAGCATTTCAAGGCCTGTTATTGCCCCTAAAAGTTCCATTCGGTTATTGGTTGTGTTTTCAAAGCCGCCGCTAAGGCATTTTTCAATACCGTTATAAACAAGTATCGTACCAAACCCGCCCGGTCCGGGATTGCCGCTGCACGCGCCGTCGGAATATATGGTTACTTTTTTCATTAGTCCAGCCGTTCTTTGAGGTCTGTGTAGATCTCATTCATAACAGGTGAAAGTATATTAGGATCAACCTTTTGAAGTTGATCAGCCGCATCAGCCTTTTTATTGTCTTCATAATAAGTTTTAGCAAGCAACAAATACTCGGCATTCTCAATCAGCGCGTTTGCATTGTTAAGAAGCTCCATATCCATTAAATATTCATCTTCCATCAGCTCAACCTTACTTTTATATGTTGCAAGATCGCGCTTAAGAGCATTATTTTCATCCTGTATATTTTTTATGGTAGACTGATTTGAAGTTTGCGCACTTTCATACTGATCCTGATAATACTCAGCCTCACTGTGTATTTTACCCTGTATTATTGATGATACAGCAATTAGCACAAGTGCAAATGCACAAAACAAGCCCGTATATATCCACAAAGTTTTTATGTTTTTTTCAAACTGCTTTTCGCCGCTTTCGTTAGTTACAGGGGTGTTATTTTCTTTATTTTTTCCGAACATATTGCCTCCTATGACAGCATATCTATAATTTTTTCAAGTTCAGAGGTTGAATTGTAAAAAATCTCAATCTTACCGTTATTTTTAGCCGAATGTTTGATTTTAACCTTGTTTCCTGTTCCGTTAGCAGCGCGTGTTTCAAGATCACGTAACGCATAAACCACCTCAGGATCAAGAGATTTCGTTTCTTTTTTTACTGTTCGCATACGCTTTACAAGTTCTTCGGTCTGGCGAACAGATAACTCTTCGCTAATAACTTTATTTGCTGCATCAGTGATATCGTCGGCATCCGCAAGCGGTATAAGAGCACGCGCATGTCCCGCTGAAAGTTCACCTGTTCTTATAAAGTCCAACACCTGCTCAGGAAGTGTTGTAAGACGAAGTGCGTTTGCAACTGCAGGACGTGACTTAGATACTTTGTTTGCCACTTGTTCCTGTGTCAATCCAAAGCTTTCCATAAGCCGCTTGTAGCCAAACGCCTCTTCAAGCGGGTTCAGATCCTGTCTTTGAAGATTTTCAACAAGACTTATCTCCGAAATTTGCTCATCTGAATATTCTTTCACGATAACAGGTACGGTTTCAACACCCGCTATCTTACTTGCACGCCAACGGCGCTCACCCGCAATTATTCTGTAACGCCCATCTCCTATGTCTGTTACTACCAATGGAGATATGACGCCGTGCAGTTTTATTGAATCTGCCAATTCATTAAGCGCACCTTGTTCAAAATTGCGCCGAGGTTGGTTTTTGTCCGGCTCTATATCCGCCACACGCACTTCTGTTACGGTTTTTTCTGCAATATCAAAGGAATTGTCTTCAAAAAGAGCGTCTAATCCTTTGCCAAGCGCATTTTTTATCGCCATTATTTTACCTCCTGATTTGCAAGAAACTCTTTAGCAAGTTCCCTGTAAGTAAGTGCACCCCGAGAGTACCTATCATACGCAAACACGGGCATACCGTGGCTTGGCGCCTCACAAAGTCGTACATTGCGGGGTATCACATTTTTATATACTTTGTCACCGAAAAATCTTTTAACTTCCTCGGCAACTTGCAGTGTAAGATTTAATCTTCCGTCATACATTGTAAGCAGAATACCCTCCATACATAACGATGGGTTTATTCCCTTTTTAACCTGTCTGATAGTGTTTATCAGTTTCGACACACCTTCAAGCGCAAAATATTCCGGCTGTATGGGAATTAGTACACTGTTAGAAGCCGCAAGCGCATTAAGCGTCAAAAGCCCAAGCGATGGAGGACAGTCGATAAAAATAAAATCATAAAGGTGCCTTATCTGATTAAGCGCTTTCTTAAGTAAGTACTCCCTTGAATCCATTACAACCATTTCAATTTCAGCACCCGCAAGGTCAATATGTGACGGCAGCAAGTCCACACCAAAATATTGTGTGTGAATTATCGCTTCTTTTATATCATTATCGTTTACAAGCACATCATATACAGAGTGTGTAAGGCTTTTGAGAGACACACCGTAACTTGTACTTGCATTAGCCTGACTATCCATATCTACCAATAAGACCTTTTTTCCCGCCTCTGCCACTGCACAAGCAAGATTGACAGAGGTGGTTGTTTTACCAACTCCGCCTTTTTGGTTTACTATTGATATTATCTTTCCCATAGCACTACTCCATATACTTAAACTAATATTTATAATAGCATAGTAATCAATAAAAATAAAGACTTTTTTACTATTTTGTTTATTATCAATTGTTTTATAGTTGTATTGTTTAATTTCTACCACAATATATTGATTACAAAATTAAAAATTGTGGTATGCTTGCAGCTTACCACAATATACAGATTGTTTCACGTGAAACAAAAGAATAAATGTATACTTCCTTTTGACTCAATGTTTCACGTGAAACATTATCATCTTATCTTAAATATGTCTATCCCTATTTTCTCGGCATAATTAACGGTGTATGCTGTACCACCTACATCTTTAACAATGTATGCAATACACGCCGAACTGTTATTAGCCATTGTTCTATTGCGAGTATGCATACATCCTCTCACATACTTTGGATATAACGTATGAACACCATCAGCAAGTTCACGCACCTTTACATATGCCTCTTTCTGTGTCGTTGTAAAATATTTATCTTGATCCTCGCAAGGCAGTACGAGATATAATTTAATATCATCAAATTCACTTTTTAATTGTAAAACAGTTTCTGCCGCAAGTTGATCAAACCCAACCGCACCTCCGCATATAAAATTTCTATACCCTTTGTAATATAATTGTTTAATATTACAAAGGGTATTTTCTTTTATGTGGTTGTAGTCTTTTTCAGGGATATCCCTGTGGCCTGTAAAAAAACAAGTTATAGATTTATTCATTTTCAAACTCCAAAGTAAACTCGGTTGACTCAAACGGCACACTTTTAACAGTAAGTGTGGCGCCGATTATATCAGCACACTCTTTTGCAATAGCAAGACCCAGACCTGTACCACCGGTATCGCGTCCCCTCGCCTTATCTGTTCGATAAAACCTTTCAAAAATGTGCGGCAAATCACTTTCGCCGATACCAATACCACAGTCAATTACAGAAATTTTACCATCTGTAAGGCAAATATTGATTTCACCGTCTTGTTCTGAATATTTTATCGCGTTTGTAATCAGGTTTAATAGTATTGTTTTCACCTTTTGTGTGTCGGTTAAAAGTGTGCACTTACCGGAAATTAAAACACTAAGCCGTTTTTCCTTTATATTAAAACATAGTTCTTCCAGAATTTCCGAAACGAGCGCATTAACATCAACATATTCGCTCACAGCACCTTCACCTTCAAGGCGCGAAATTTTCAGAAGCTGCGTTACAATATCACTCATCTTATCCGCTTCGCTGTCAATCACGGTCAAAAATTGTTTTTGTGTATCAGCATCAGCTTGCAAATCACGTAAAGTTTCAGCATAGCTTTTTATGACCGTTATAGGCGTTTTCAGCTCATGCGAAACGTTTGCCACAAATTCACGGCGCGACTTCTCAATCTTTTCAAAACGGTCAAAATCACTTTGAATCTGTTCACCCATTTCATTAAAAACTTCACATAAACTGCCTACCTCATCGCGCGATTTTACCTGAACAGGTAAAAAATCACCCTTTTGCATATTACGCGCGCCCTCTTCAAGCAATTTTAATGACTTAGTAAGACGCTTAGATATAACAAAACCCAAAATTATCGTAAACAACACGCCAATTACAAGCGCTTGTAAAAACAAAACAGATATATTTGCAATTTGTGAGTATAAATCTTCACAGGTGTCGCGCACATATAAAATGGTTCCGTAACCGGTATGCACTGCAAAATCAGGCTTTCCTTTTGTAATATCATTCCCGCCCGATACGCCGCCTGAGAGCACAGCCAAAAGGTTTGGCGTATACTCAACAATACCGCCCGAAACGGTGCTTTTAACAATATTGGAGTCCTGTAAGATATAGCACTCTTTTTTTGAATCGCGACAGAGTACCGCTTCATTTTGAGTAATGTACTCAAAAATTATATCCTTATCACCCTTTGCGCGCTCACAAACGCTTGCAAACGCGTCCGTTTCAAACACAAGTGATACGGAATTATCAAATTCCTTGTAATAGTCTACGCATATGTTGATTATAACAGTAGCACCTACAAAAGCAAGAACAACTACAGTCAATACAAACATTGCAACACTAAGTTTTGTACTGATTTTTTTCATACGGTATAATATCCTGCCCCACGCCGTGATAGAATTATCTGTGGCTCAGATGGGTTTTTCTCTATCTTAGCGCGCAAACGCGCCATTGCAACATCTACAGCGCGCAAATCGCCCAGATATCCGTCATAGCCCCACACTTTCTTCATTATCTCCTCGCGCGATACAACACGTCCACGGTTGTCAAAAAGATACCTGAGTATCTGAAACTCCTTTTTGCTGACACAAACCGCACTGCCACGGCAGATAACTGTAAGGCTTTCGTTATCAAGAACAATATCGCAAGCCTTTTTATCATTTCCGCAACGTGCAAGCACAACTTTTACACGCGCACACAGTTCAGCAACAGAAAACGGCTTTGTAATGTAATCATCCGCCATAAGCGATAGACCTTCAAGTTTATCACGCTCGTCCGTGCGCGCGGACAAAATTATAACAGGCAGATTGCTTTTTTCACGAAGTTTTTTAAGAACTTCAAACCCATCAAGTGACGGAAGCATCAAATCAAGTATAACAAGATCACAACCCTCTGAAATTATACGTAAAAGGCCTTTTTCACCGTCATACTCACATACCGTGTCATAACCTTTTGCCCTCAGATTAAACTCTATTATAGAGGATATATTTTTATCGTCTTCAAGTATAAAAATTTTACTCATGTCTAGCCATCATTTCGGTGTACTCGCCCATTGTCATAATAACTTGGCGGGGTTTTGCACCCTCATACGGGCCGATAATACCCTTTTCCTCCATAACATCCACAATTCGTGCCGCGCGAGCATAACCCAACTTAAACTTACGTTGCAGGTTAGATGTAGACGCTTTCCCGCTCTCTATTACAAACTCAACAGCAGGCCAAAACATC
>JAZUOQ010000012.1:0-9523 GCA_045604775.1 Eubacteriales bacterium | reverse complement strand
GCGAATTTTGCGTGGACTTCGTTTTGCATTTGTGCTTGGTTTTGAAATTGAAAAGTGTACAGCCGAGTCTATTTTGAAAAACAGACATCTTTTGCAAAACATTGCAAGTGAACGTATTACTGCAGAGTTTCAAAAACTGCTTGTGGGTATCAAAGCAGGGGAAATACTATGTAGGTTTTCTTCGGTTTTTTGCACAATTTGCCCACCACTTGCTAAAATGTATCAAAAACACGCATCTGATTATGTTATAAAAACATTGTTAAAATCACCGAAAAATCTTGATGTACGCTTAGCTTTGCTTATAATTCTAAGCATATGTAATGTTAAATGTGATAAGTTTGAAATACAAGCGCCTTGCGATGAAGAGATTTATGGTTTTTTAAATTGTTTCACGTTGAAAAAGGAAATTAAAACTGAAGTAAAAATATTAATTTCAAATATTAATACAGATATCGCCTTTGACAGAATATATCTCAAAAAATTACTTTCGCGTTTTACTGAAAAAACAGTTTTAAATCTCATAGAACTTGTTGGTATCATTAAGGATATTGATATATCTGCTGTTAAAAATATACTTACAGATATTAAAAATTCTGATGAGGCGTATCTAAAATCACACCTTGCAATCACAGGGACAGATCTTTTAGATGTTGGAATTACAGGTAGGCAAATAGGAGATATTCTGGATGAAATTCTTGTACTTGTTATTGAAACAAAATTGCAAAACAATAAAGATGAAATATTGAATTATATAAAAAATCGAAGCATCAATTATTGATGCTTCGATTTTTTAATAATATACACTTATAGTTTCGTGTTTCATTTCAAGAGTCATTGGGAAGGATGGTCCTTTTTCACCATCTACGGTTGTCTTGATTTCTTTAGGACAAGTGATCTTGCATTTTGATGTTTTAATTCTAACAACATTCTGATCACGAAAATCTCCACCTGTTACAAACTTTATTAACGTATCAGTTATTTCGATTGGTTTTGTGTTTTTGAATATAAGAATGTCCATAAGTCCGTCTTGCATATGGGCTTCTTTTATAACATTTGAAAATCCCGACATATCTGTTCCGTTAAGAACCACAAATACAAGCGCTTGTTCAATATAACAGTTATCTTCTGTTTCTATTTTGATTTCAAACGGCTTGATGTTAGCAAGTTCGCCAAGCCCATTCACATAGTATGCCAACGGTCCGAACATCTTTTTTAAATTTTGATCGGTCGAGAATGAAACCGAAACAAATACACCGCCGGCCACCTCATTTACAAACACGCCTTCACCGTTGTTTATAATTCCTACATCGGTTTTCATTATATTGCCCTGAGCGATGAGCCGTGCACATCGCAGTATATCGCTTGGCATACCCAGAGAACGTGAAAAATCGTTACATGTACCGTTGGGTATAACACCCATAGGAATATCCATCCCCGAATCAAGTATCATCTTGGCAGTTGTGTTAACGCTTCCGTCGCCACCGCAAACAATAATTCCTTCGTATTCGCCGCTTGAGATTATATCTTCAAGATCAGCGCCTTTGTTTTTACCGATACGGTAAAGCGTGAGTATCTTGCCCTCTGCTGCAAATATCTCGATTATTTTATCAAGATATCCGGAAATATTTTTTTTACCGGAGTTTGGGTTGTAGATCATAAGAAGTTTTTTCATAAATTTCACCTTGCTTTGCTTGCTCTAAAATAATTGCACCGCCATTTGTTATGATGCCGTTTTTAACACCTATACTTATGACTGTTTTACCGCTTGGTACTGGTATGCTTTTTCGGGACATATTTACAACAATAATAAGGTCACCGCGTTTGTACTGCAAAACACCATTTGTATGACATTCAAATTCGATATCACTTTCAAGGCTGTTTGCGTATTTTCCTCTCATTTCTCCCAGTTTTTTGTGTATTTCAAGCAACTCATTGTTTTCCTTGCCCCATGGAAACGGTTTTCTGCAGGCGGGATCTCCAAAACCTTCAATTCCAACCTCGTCGCCGTAAAAAATACATGGTATACCGGGTAATGTATATTGCAATATCGCTGCAGTCATAACACGTGAAGCGC
Organism: Eubacteriales bacterium; assembly: GCA_045604775.1. Classification (GTDB taxonomy): domain Bacteria; phylum Bacillota; class Clostridia; order Oscillospirales; family QAKW01; genus RGIG9041. The sequence goes on along the minus strand of JAZUOQ010000012.1, from coordinate 7,449 downwards.
CAAGCTTCTTTTCTTGTTCAGTAAGTTTTGCGTCTGCTTCAAAGCGTCGTTCGGGTGTTGCTGCTCCCGACAACTTATTAATTATTCGTGATGTATCGTGCGTTGAAAGCATATTCATTAAACATTTTAAAGACGGTGATGGATAATCGTTTACTATCTGCATAACAGATAAATAAAATTTATCTGCGTTTCCGTTTATGACATAATCAACTATGGCGTTGGAAAACGGATAATTCATAACTGTATCACACTGCTCACCAAGTAAAAACCTGCGTTGAGCACCGTATGAACATTTAGTGACCGCATTTTCCCATACTTCGCCTATAATAATTGCATCCGGATCTTCGGCTTTAACAGCAAGCCGGATTTTTTTTAAAAACTCGTCAGGAAGCTCGTCTGCAACATCCAGTCGCCATCCGTATGCACCCTCGCGCATCCAATGTCTGAGAACGCCGTTTTCACCTGTTATAAAATCCATATACGACGGGTTTGTTTCGTGTACATTGGGAAGTGTTTTAAACCCCCACCAACATTCGTAAGTGTCAGGGTATTTTTTAAAATCGTACCAGTCATAGTAAGGAGATTTGGTGCTGTTATATGCACCAATGCTATCAAAATGTCCGTACTTGTTAAAATATTTACTGTCATCACCTGTGTGCGAAAAGACACCGTCAAGAATAATTTTTATATTCATATCCTTAGCGCTTTTGCATAAACTTTTAAAATGAACGATATCACCAAGATACGGGTCGATACGCATATAGTCAGAGGTGGAATATCTGTGATTTTCAGCACTCTCAAATATCGGATTGAGATAAATGTGAGTAACACCAAGACTTTTCAGATAAGGCAGTTTTTGTTCAATACCCAAAAGATTTCCGCAAAAGAAATCGTTACACTTAAAATCGGGATAATCATAAAAACAATATGGACGTTCGTCCCAACTTTCGTGTACTATTCGCTCATTATGTGCACCGCTTATATCAACACCGTCGGCCTTGTAAAATCTGTCAGGAAATATTTGGTACATAACAGCACCCTTTGTATCATCTGTTGTATGAAAATCATGCTCATACGCCGCAAGACGCCATTCATTAAGCCAATCGCCGATTTGTGCGGTGTGTCCGTCACGTGTTCCTGAAAATAACATAATTCCGTTTTTACGTACAAGCTCAAACCGGTAAAAATACAGTCCCGCCGTGTTTATGGTAATATCGCCTTCAAAAAAATCATACCCACCATCTGTTTGGGTGTGCGATAATGTTATACTGACCGACTCATCACGTCTTAGTATAAAATTTATGTGATGAATATCTATATCTTCTTTAACACCAATGCGAAAATGCATTTTTTCGCCGCAACGTATAGCGCCAAGCGGGTATTTATGGTTTCTGTCATAACAGTCAAATTTTATCATATTTTGCCTTTCGGAAAAGTTTTTTACATATTTAATAATAAATTATTGAAAAAATAGTTTAAATATAGTATAATCGAAATATGATGAGTTGTAAATAAAATTCTCAAATTAATTCTGCAGCAGAACAAGTCTGCTGCTTAAAAATGGAGGCGGCCATGTTAAAAAAAGACAAAGAAATGATTGCTATGCTTCTTGCAGGCGGTCAGGGTTCGCGCTTGTATGTTCTGACACAGGATACAGCGAAGCCCGCTATACCATTCGGCGGAAAGTACCGAATTATTGATTTCCCTTTATCTAACTGTGTTAACTCTGGTATAGATACTGTTGGTGTTCTTACTCAGTATCAGCCGCTTGAACTCAATTCGTATATCGGTAACGGTATACCGTGGGATCTTAATCGCATAAACGGCGGTGTACATATCCTTCCTCCCTATGTAAAGGCTGACAGTGGTGAGTGGTATAAGGGTACTGCGAATGCTATTTATCAAAATATTCAGTTTATAGACAAATATAACCCTGAATATGTTCTTGTTTTATCAGGCGATCACATTTATAAAATGGATTATTCAAAAATGCTTGATTATCATAAGGCCAATGATGCTGATTGTACAATAGCAGCATTGCCTGTTCCTATGGAAGAGGCATCCCGATTCGGCATTATGAATACTGATGAGAATAATCAGATCTATGAATTTGAAGAAAAGCCTCAAAACCCTAAGAGTAATAATGCTTCAATGGGTATTTATATCTTCACATGGAAAAAACTCAGAAAATACCTTATAGAAGACGAAAATGATCCGGACAGTAAAGACGACTTTGGCGGTAACATTCTTCCCAATATGCTCGCTGCAGGTGAGAAGATGATGGCGTATACTTTTGAGGGTTATTGGAAGGATGTTGGTACCATCGACAGCTTTTGGGAAGCAAATATGGACCTTCTAAACCCCAGAATTCCGCTTGCACTTTCCGATCCTGACTGGAAGATATATTCGCGCTTCGACTCAATGGTACCGCAGTATATCGGTACCAATGCACAGATAATTGAGAGTATGGTTACTGAAAATTGCCGCATAGACGGTAAACTCTGGTATTCGGTACTCTTTTCCGGTGTTACTGTTGATAAAGGTTCCACTTTGAATTCAAGTGTTGTAATGTCAGACACAAAAATCGGCAAAAATGTTGATATCAAGTATGCAATCATTGCTGATGATGTTATTATAGAGGACGGTGCCGTAATAGGTGATTCGCCCGAAAGTTATGTTAACCCTGATGATTGGGGTATAGCAGTAATCGGCAGGGGTGCTGTCGTTAAAGCCGGACAGGTGGTAAAACCCAAAGAAATGATAGAGCCGTACAGCGGCAGATAAGGAGCGGACAGTTATGAATTTATTTTCAAGCCTGATTTTTTCTGACTCATACAGAGGTCAGAACAATGAACTCAGCATGAATAGAACTCTTGCATCAATTCCTTTCGGCGGCAGATTTCGTCTTGTTGATTTTGTCCTCTCTTCGCTTGTAAATGCAGGCGTATCAAATGTGGCAGTAATAACAAGCCGCAATTACGCATCCCTTCAGGATCATTTAGGCGACGGTAAATATTGGGATCTTAATCACCGTAACTCAGGATTACGTATTCTTTCACCATTTTTCAGGAGCGAAACAAATAACGAGGCATTCCTTGCGCGTGGCAAGCTGGATGCATTGCGTTCTGTTCAGAAGCATATAAAATCTATTCGTGAAGAGTATGTTGTTGTTTCCAACGCAAATATCGTTGCTAACATTGACTTTGAAAAGGCATTTGAACAGCATATATCAAGCGGTGCCGATATTACTTGTGTTTACTCAAAACTTGCAAACAATTCTCGTACTGAACTTGAACTTACAGTTGATGCAGCTGATCGTGTTACAGATATAACATATTCTGAAGGTGATGGCAAGACAGCTTTGACCTCACTTGGTATTTATCTTATGAAACGCGATCTTCTTATGGATATTATACGTGATGCAGATGCCCATGATCACTACCTTTTTGAAAAGTATGCCCTTATAAATAATCTGGATAAGCTTAATATAAAAGGCTATGAACATACAGAATATGCACGTATTATTTTAGACGTTAATGATTATTTTGAGGCTTCAAAGGATATGCTTAACGATGAAATACGTTCGCAGCTTTTTACATCGGATCGTCCTGTTATGACTCGTGTTAAAGATTCTGTGCCCGTTCTTTATCATTACAACGCAAATATTGAAAACAGCCTTATTGCTGATGGCTGTCATATTGACGGTACAGTTAAAAACTCAATTATTTTCCGTAATGTTACGATTGAAACCGGTGCAGTTGTTGAAAACTCTGTCATTATGCAAAACACTGTTGTTGGTAAAAACAGCTCTCTTAACAATGTAATACTTGATAAAAACGTGAATATTTCAGAAAACAAGGAACTTTGCGGTGCGGCAGAGTATCCGTACGTATTTAAAAAGTATACCGAAATATAGGAGGAATTGCTTTGAAAATTTTATACTGTGCAGGCGAGGCTGCTCCGCTTATAAAAGTTGGTGGATTGGGCGACGTTGCGGGTGCATTACCTAAGGCGCTTTGTAAACTTGGCGAGGATGTAAGGGTAATTATCCCTATGTATTCCTCTATACCTAAAGATATGCGTGAGCAGTGTACCTATCTTACACACATCTATATTAATAATGCTTGGCGTAAACAGTATTGCGGTATTTTTGAGTATAAATCAAATGATGTGATATACTATCTAATAGATAATGAATATTACTTCAATCGTTATAATGTGTATGGTGAGTTTGATGACGGTGAGCGCTTTGCATTTTTTTCACGCGCTATACTTGAAATACTTCCCGTAATTGATTTTATACCTGATGTACTTCATTGTAACGATTGGCATACAGCGCTTGTTCCTGTACTTCTTGACACACAGTACCGTGACCGTATCGGCTACGGTATGATCAAGACTGTATTTACAATTCATAACATTGAATTTCAGGGTAAATTTAATGGTTATATACTCGGCGGTACTTTCGGTCTTTCTACCGAGTGTAAACCGCTTTTGTGGTACGGTGACGGCATTAATCTTGTAAAGGGCGCTATTGAGTGTTCAAATAGGGTTACTACCGTTTCCCCGAATTATGCAAATGAGATATTGGATCCTTTTTTCTCATATGGTCTTGAGCACATTTTACATTCACGCCGTTATAAACTTTCGGGTATTCTTAATGGTATTGATACCGATACATTTAACCCCGAAACCGATCCGCGTATAAAAACAAACTACTCACTTGAAACCCGTCAGCAGAAATATCGTAACAAATATGCGTTGATGGATGAACTGGGCTTTGAGTGTGATAATTCGGTCCCTCTTATTGCTATGGTAACACGTCTTACCCATCAAAAAGGTCTTGATATGGTTTGCAAACGTCTTGACTGGATGCTTTCACAAGATCTACGTCTTGTAATTCTGGGTTCAGGTGATAAGGACTATGAAAATTGCATATCGTCATACGCTTCTGCACATCCGGATAAAATGCGTGCGGTTATTGGTTTTGATGCAGCGCTTGCACAACGAATATACGCTGGTGCTGACTTTTTCCTTATGCCGTCTGAATTTGAACCGTGCGGTCTTGCACAGATGATAGCACTTCGTTATGGGACAATCCCGATCGTTCGTAAAACGGGCGGTCTTTCAGATACTGTTATTGCATATAACCGTGAAACAGGTGAGGGTAACGGTATCAACTTTGTTAATATCGACGAGAATGATATGGCGGATGCTGTATGGCGTGCGCTTGAACTGTATAACGATAAAAAACATTTTTCACAAGTAAAGAAAAACGCAATGTCGGGCGATTACAGTTGGAATTTGTCAGCCAACAAATATCTTGAACTATACCGCTCGCTTTAAGCAATAAATATTTTAACACTGTGCGAAATAATACTTTCGCACCCTAAACACAGGAGGAACAAAAATTTTGGCAGATATCAAGCAAAAAATCGAAGAACAGCTTACAAACCGTTTCGCAGTAAAACCCTCAAAAGCAACCGATCGCCAGCTCTATGAAGTGGTAATCGGAATTACTCGCGAAATATTACAGAAAAAACGTGCCGAATCGGTAGAAAAGTCAGATGCGGCAAATGCAAAAAAAGTGTACTATATGTCGATGGAATTTCTCATCGGCCGCTCACTTAAAAACAATCTTTACAATTTAGGTCTTGAAAAGGAAATGGCACAAGCAGTTAAGGCTGTGGGCGGCGATCTTGAAAGACTGTACGATATGGAGCCTGATGCAGGTCTTGGAAACGGCGGTCTCGGTAGACTTGCTTCTTGCTATCTTGACTCTCTTACAGGTCTTAACTATCCAGCAACAGGCTTTTCTATCCGCTATGAATTCGGTATTTTCAAACAGGTAATAATGGATGGTTGGCAGGTAGAATTCCCTGACAACTGGCTAGAACTCGGCGGCGGTTGGCTTGTACCACGTCCCGATGAAAGCCAAGAGGTATACTTTGACGGCTTTGTTGAGGAACAGTGGAGTGATACCGGTCTTAAAACAGTTCATAAAAACTATACACGCGTTCTTGCAATGCCGTATGATATCCTTATATCAGGCAACGGTGATATTGTAAACACACTCAGAATTTGGGGTGCTAAGAGCCTTGATAATTTTGATATGTCACTTTTCTCAAGAGGTGAATATCTTAAGAGCGTTGAGAATGAGGCACAAAGCGAGGCTATTTCAAAGGTTCTGTATCCTGCTGATGATCACGAAACAGGAAAGCGTTTGCGTCTGCGTCAGCAGTATTTCTTCGTTAGTGCTTCTCTAAAAAACATTGTAAAAGAGCATATGGATAAGTACGGTACACTTGATAATCTTGCGGACAAAGCTGTTATCCATATAAACGATACTCATCCTGCTCTTTGTGTCTCTGAACTTATGCGTATCCTTATGGATGAGCATGACTATGAATGGGACAAGGCTTGGTCTATCTGTACAAAAACACTTGCATATACCAATCATACGGTTATGAGCGAGGCGCTTGAACAGTGGAGTTGTTCTATGTTTGAGTCCATTCTTCCCAGGATTTATTCAATTGTTAAGGAGATCAACCGTCGTTTCTGCGAAAGTGTTTTTGCAGATCATCCGGAAAAGCGTGCAATTATTGACCGTATTGCTATTATCGCAAACGGTATGGTTAAAATGGCAAACCTCAGTGTTGTTTGCTCGTTCAGCGTAAATGGCGTTTCTTCGCTTCATAGCGACATTCTTAAAAAGGATCTCTTTAAAGATTATAACGATATTTTCCCCGGCAGATTTACTAATGTCACAAACGGTATTGTTCATCGCCGTTGGCTCTGCCAGTCCAACCCATTACTGACTGATCTTCTTTGTGAAACTATCGGTGATGGCTTTATTAAGGATGCATCTCAACTTGAGAAATTCCTTGATTTTAAAAATGATAAGCAGGTGCTTGAGCGGTTAGAAAACATCAAACTGGAAAATAAGCGCCGTCTTGCAAAATATATTGCAGACAGCTGTGGTATAGCTGTATCTCCCCGTTCTATATTCGATGTTCAGTCAAAACGTTTACATGAATATAAACGTCAGCTTTTGTGCGCACTTCATATTCTTCATCTTTATCTTAAAATTAAAAATGATGGCGTTACCATTCAGCCGCGTACCTTTATTTTTGGTGCCAAGGCTTCTGCAGGCTATGTAATGGCTAAAGAGATAATACGTTTTATTTGCTCTATTGCAGACTTGATAAACAACGATACTGCAATAAACGGTCAGATTAAGGTGGTTTTCCTTGCAGATTACAGAGTATCTCTTGCAGAGATAATGATTAGGTCGAAAGAACCAACGTGTTAAACGCAATTCTAGGAACTTGTCTGCGTTACTAGTCTTTGAAAGGAGAAATCCACTTAGAAGAATCAATAATAATCTAGGCTTGTCATGAAATACTATTTCGAGAGAAATTACGTAATGAAGTCGGATCGTAGCCATGT
>JAZUOQ010000011.1:0-2716 GCA_045604775.1 Eubacteriales bacterium | reverse complement strand
CATGGTATTCAATTAGACATTATATTAAAACAATTGTATTAGAATATGGTATAACAAAGATATGTGATTTTGCTTTCTATGATACAGAGGTTACAAGTATAACAATACCAAATAGCGTTGTAATCATAGGCAGGAATGCTTTTACTGGTTGTTCATCTATTACAGAATTAGAGATACCGGACAGCGTAACAAGTATTGAACAACAAGCATTTAGTTCTTGTACAAAGCTTACAAGCATAAAGCTTTCCCAAAATATTACAAGTATAGGCGATTATGTGTTTGGTGATTGCACATCACTTACAAGTATACATATACCCAAAGGCGTAACAAGCATAGAAACAGATGCATTTGCTTTTTGCAGTGCACTTACCGATATATTCCTGCCTGATAGCATAACAGAAATAGGTGACGAAGCATTCTATGACTGCAAATCACTTACCAATGTATATTACGAGGGAACAGAGGAAGACTGGAATAATATATCAATAGGTAGTGAGTATTATTCTAATTATTTTACAAAAGCAAAAAAAATATATAATTATGCATTTGCAGTAACCAGCGGTACTTGCGGAGAAAATGTATTTTGGTCATATGATAACGGTGTACTTACAATTACAGGTACAGGAGTAATGCCTGATTATTCTTCAACATCAGTACCGTGGTATAGTGTGCAAGATGATATAAAGAATGTTATAATCGAACACGGTATAACAAACATTGGCAACTATGCATTTTATAATTGCAATACACTTAAGAGCATAGAGATCCCTGACAGTATTAAAAGCATTGGAGACTCTGTTTTCAGAAGCTGTACAGCTTTAACTAATATCGCGATACCAGATAGCGTAACAAACATAGGTCCCTATGCATTTCGTGATTGTTCAGCACTAAGCAAAATAACAATACCGTATAGTGTAACCAGCCTTGACAAGTATGCTTTCTACGGTTGTAAAGCACTTGAAAGCATAACAATACCGGACAAAGTTACAAGCCTTGGCAATTATGTTTTCTACGGTTGTAAAGCGCTTGAAAGTATTACAATACCAAACAGCGTAACAAGTATTGGAGCATGTGCATTTCAAAATTGCACAAACCTTACAAGCGTAAAGCTTTCCAAAAATATTACAAGTATACCAATCTCTGCATTCCGTGGTTGCACATTACTTACAAATATAAAGATACCCCAAGGTGTAACAAACATGGGAACATATGCATTTTATGATTGCAGTGCACTTACCGATATAATTTTGCCTGATAGTATTACAAAAATAGGTGCTAACTCATTCTATAACTGCAAATCACTTACCAATGTATATTACGAGGGGACAGAGGAAGACTGGGCTAAGATCGTAATAGGTTCAAACAACACCAATCTTACCGCAGCAAACATAACGTACAGCTATATCTATGATGATGAGACACCCGAATTTGATGAGGAAACAGGCACACTGACACTGACAGGAAATGGCACAGTTTATGGTATACCAAATGGTGTAGATCCGTTACTTGTAAAGCATATTGTTATTAATGGATATACCACAACAGGAACAAATGCATTTGCCGACTTTACAAACCTAGTATCAGTAACACTTCCTGAGTGTTTTACAAAACTCGGTTACGGTACATTCTATAACTGTACAGCACTTGAAAATATAAATCTTGATAATGTAACAGTAATAGGCAAATGGGCATTCTTTAACGCGGATGCGATAACGGAGATTACAATACCAGTCGGCGTGACAGAAATCGGTGACTATGCATTTTATGGAGCATCAAATCTTCAGACAGTAATCTATGAAGGTACACGTGAAGAGTGGGAAGAGATAGTAATAGGTACAAATAACGAAGTACTTGAAAAAGTTGTATGTTCAGATGAAATATCCGGCGAAGCAACAGATACGATCGTATGGGTACTTAACAAAACCGAAGAGACATTGTATATTTCAGGTACGGGATATGTACCGTCATTTACAGAGGGCAGCGGACTGGTGCCTGAAAAGTATGCAGAGTATGTAAAACATATAGTCTTTGACGGAGTAGTAGCAGGCTTTGGTGCATACACCTTCTCAAATCTTGCAAATCTGAAAACAGTAACAGGCTGTGACAATATCAGATATCTGGGAATATGGGTATTCAGAAATTGTACAAAGCTTGTCAGCATAGATATAGAAAAAGCAAAACTGCTTGACTCAATATGCTACGGTGCATTTTATGGCTGTTCATCACTAAAATCAATAACATTACCGGATGGAATAAATACCATCGGTGACGGTGAAACATTTAGTGGATGTACAAGTTTAAAGGAAATAATAATCCCTGCAAATGTAAAGAAGATAAGTGTAAATATGTTTGCAAATTGTATATGTCTTAGAAAAGTAACAATCCTTGGTGCAACTGAGATAGGTTGGGGTGCATTCTACCGCTGTTCAAATCTTTCGCAGGTAGAACTTCCGGAAACACTTGAAACAATTGGTAAATGGTCATTCTATGCATGCAAGGGTATAGAACGCACAATAATCCCTGCAAGTGTAACAACGATCGGTGATTATGCATTCTACTGGGCAATAGGTCTTAATAAGGTTATCTTTAACGGTGATGTGAACTCTATTACTATTGGCACAAACAACAGCTGGCTTACAGACGCTCAGTAAATAATTCAAAGATAGCTATTTAAAAATGACACTTTCAAAAATGATATGCACCCCAAAAGTTAGAC
>JAZUOQ010000010.1:0-3207 GCA_045604775.1 Eubacteriales bacterium | reverse complement strand
ATACCCCCTTAATACTCTACGGCATTCTCAAGCTTGTGAGAAAGTTTTCTGATACCAATCATAATCGGGCACGCTAATATGGTAACTAAAATACCGTATGCTGCCGCAAGGCCGTAACGTCTGCCGGTGGTAAGGTTAAGTATTGTAAGACCCATTGTGCCGACATTGTAACCACCGCTGTTTTGCGGTACAAACAACAAGGACGGCAAAGCCCAACTGAATACACCTGCAATACCTAAAGAAATCATAGTGCAAATTGTAGGGGAAGAAAGCGGAAGAATTATAGAGAAGAAGGTTCTCGGTTCGCTTGCGCCATCCAATTTTGCAGCCTCGATATAACTATCGGGTACACGTCTCATACAAGACAAGAAGTAAATAATATTTGTAGAAATACCTGTCCAAATACTGAAGACTATAATACTGGTCCACGCGCTATTTGCGGAGAAGAAACCTTCAACCGGCCACTCAATACCCAGTAAATTATATAAGTAATTCATAGGACCATCGGGTTGGAACACTTGACGATATGCAAGTACCAATACAACGGCAGATGTAATAACCGGTATGTAAAGAGTATATCTTAAAATCTTGTATCCCTTAACCTGCAAATACAGCAAATATGCAAAAGCCAATGAAATAGGTGCGTTAATAAAAATAACCAATATCATTAGTTCTAAACAGTGGAATAAAGCATAATATTCAGGTATGGTGTTGATTTCAGGATTAAAAAGATTAAATATACCCTTAAAATTATTAAGTCCAACAAATTCACCATTGATAATATCAAAGGTATAATCTCTGAATGCCATCCAGATTATATCAAAATTAAGATACCATTCTAAAAATAAGTGAAGCACCGGCCACGCAAGCATAAGAACAATAAATATCTTTCGCTTGCGTACAACCTCCTTCATACCACGTGTTTTATTTTCGTTCGCCATATTATAAAATTCCTAACTTTTGTTTAAATTCATGCCAATGAGAAAGCTTGTAATTGTAGTTCCACTGTACATAATTATAAACATTTTCTGTAATGGCAATACCCTTTGCGTCCTTTGCAGAAGCAATAGGCTTTAATGTTTTTGAGTCATAATATTTCTTAATGCTTCCGTATCCACCTTGAGATAACTTAGCATAAGGAACTGTATCAGAAACAAAGTGTAACGCGCCTATACCAAACATGGGGTTTGTTGTATATGTCTTACAAAGTGTCTTTGCTTCAACAGCTCTATCAACTGATTCTTTAACTTGCTTAGCCCAAGCATTGAGTTCGATGTTTTTATCATCACACTCAAAGCATACAGGAGCTTGGAAGTTTTGTTCAACAGTTGCAAGTGCCTTTTCAGAATACATAAACTTCAAGAATTTCTTACCTAAGTCTTGCTTTTGTGAACGCATAGGAAGGAACATATAGTCTTGGTTGTTAATACCTAAGTATTGAACATATTTACCATCTTTATCAGTAGGAACAGTAGCACCATCAGCGCAAAGTGCCTTACCGTTTTCATCTGTCAAAGTAGGAACAGGCATAAAGCCCCAGTTATCAAGATCAACCATAAGGTCGGTAGATTCTGAATAGAGCCAGCTACCTGCAGGGATAAGTAATGAACGTCCTAACAAGAACTGTGTCTGAGATTCGGTGTGATTGTAAGAAAGACAGTTAGGAATTGAAGAAGCAGAAGTAATTACACCGTCTGCACCTTCTTTTAATTCCAACAAGTCCATAATCTTTTGATAGCATATATAAAATGCTTCATCATTAAACATATCAGGGTTAGATTGTTGTGCGAAGAACTTTTCAATATTTTCTTCACCCATATATTGTTGAATCCAAGCCTTGAACAAGAATTCAAGTGTACCTATACTACCTGACCAAGCCCAAGCCTTAACATCTGCTTTTTTACCGGCTGTCTCGTATGTAAATAGGTCTTTTTTCTTTCCTTCTTTAACTGTTTTTTCAAGAGCTTCAATAACCTGCTCTAACTCAGCAGTAGTGGTAGGATAGTCATGACCTTTTTCCCACTTTAATACATCATGGCAAAGGTAATCCATCATATCTTTGTTATAAGCCATACCGATAGGACCCATTGAAAGAGGAAGCATACCATATCTCTTTGAACCGTCAGGAGCTAAAATATGGTAATCCTGAACAATACATCTATCTGCTAAGGATTTACCATCTTCAGCATCGGTATAAACATCAGTAATGTCAACAATAAGATCATTCTTTAACCAGTCCGACCAAGAAGGTGTCTGACCAAAGTAAACGTCTGCACACTCCATAGTGTCAGTTGTAAGTATTGTTTCTAAGTTTGCAAGAAGAAGTGCGTCGAACTGTACGTTAACAGCAATACCTGTTTCATAAGTAAACTGTTCAGCAACATCTTCAATCCACTTAGTACCAAGGCCGTTAGTTTGAACTACGACATTGATGCTCTCACCTGTGAGCTTTGCAGCGCCTTTATCGCCGCCACAGCCGACAAAGGTCAAGCACAAACACAAAGTGAGCAAGACTGCAATAATTTTCTTTAGATTTTTCATTTTGATCTCCTTTTCTTAATTTATTTTTTATTAAACGATCGGAATAACGAAGACACCCTCGCCGGCACCAATATCAAATGTATAGCTACCGTCTTTAAGTGTGATTGTTTGTTCTTCACCGTTAATGTACGCTAACGCTTTTGAAGCCTTGTAGAAAGAAATCGTTACCTTGTCGGTCTTTTTCGCACTCGGCTCTGTTGCATTAACAATCATATAACCGTCAAAGCCTTTTTTGTCCTTGAGGCAACCGATGATTGTTTCTTCTGAAACAGACACATCTTTTACACGTGCATTTTTGTAATCAGCAATCGGGCTTAGTACACTGCTCTTGGTTCTTCTTTCGGGAACAACTGCCATTGTGCCCTGCCAATTAAAATTAAGCATTACGTGATCAAATTTTTCAAGTTCTCTGTTCATAGCCTGAACAGCATAATAAGTATCAGTCTTAACACCGGGGCCACCGCTCTTTTCAGGAGGCATTACCATTGCATCATAGAAGGTTTCTGCATTCGGATCGGTAGTTCCCCAATGCAACCAATAGGTGAAATAACCAAATTCCTTTACACCATAAGCCAATGCACTGTACATCTGGAATCCAACATCTTCTTTGGTGCTGACAGTTCTGGCTTGGTCGGCTAAACCTTTTTGACCGGGTTGACCGTAGCT
>JAZUOQ010000009.1:0-1843 GCA_045604775.1 Eubacteriales bacterium | reverse complement strand
GAGCAGGAAATATGGGTGACAGACCTGGTAACTGGGCAATCCAAAACGCCGATCTTATACTTGCTGTGGGCACACGTATATCGATACGTCAAGTGGGTTATAACTGGAAAACCTGGGCACGCGAAGCGGAAGTCATAATGGTAGACATCGACAAAGCAGAGTTGAAAAAGCCGACTCTACACGTGGAAATGCCCATTTGGGCAGATGCCAAAGACTTTTTACAAAAATTAGATAAAAAAACGTCCGGCACTGTTCATAAATCGGGACTGTGGACCGACACTTGTCAGCGTTGGAAGCGTGACTATCCTGCTGTATTACCGCGTCAATGGGAAGAAAACGGAAAAACTGCGAATGTATATGCATTTGTAAGGTATCTGAGTTCACGCCTGCCGGAGAACAGTCTTACTGCTGTTTCAAACGGTGCATGTTGTGTTGTAGGCAATCAGGCTTATGTAATCCAAAAGGGTAGCCGTATGGCAAATAACAGTGCCATTGCAAGTATGGGCTATGGATTACCTGCCGCTATAGGAACCTGTATAGGCGGCGGTAGAAAAACCACTATTTGTCTTGAGGGTGACGGCAGCATTATGATGAACCTGCAGGAACTCCAGACAATACTAACAAACAAGCTTCCAATAAAGATCTTCCTTATAAACAATAACGGATACCATTCTATACGTATTACTCAAACTAACCTGTTTAGCGATCATTGCAAAATAGGCATCGGTGAAGAATCAGGTGATTTATCCTTCCCTGAGTTTGAGAAATTGGCACGTGCGTTCGGTTACGAATACTACAGTGCAAAAAGCAATGCACAGATGAAAGAAGCGGTTGACAAAGCACTTGCCACAGACGGTCCCTGCTTCTGTGAGATCTTTACAGACACCGATCAGGTATGGGAGCCAAAAAGCTCTACAAAGCGTCTTTCGGATGGAACACTTGTTTCACCGCCGCTTGAAGATCTTGCTCCGTTCCTTGACAGAGACGAACTTAAAGCTCAAATGTTTATACCGATGATTGAGGAATAAATTATGCGAAAAATCAAAAGCGCAGTTATAACCGGTCCTACCGGCGCAATAGGCACTGCGTTATGCCGTGAACTTGCACAAAACGGGGTAACAGTTTATGCTGTATGCAGACCTGGCTCTGCACGTGCAAATGATATACCCAACGACACGCTTATAAAAAAAGTATACTGTGATATAAGTGAACTTTCAAAGTTAGCTGACCTTATTGATAAAGCCGATGCGTTTTATCATTTCGCCTGGGCGCATACAATAGGAGAAGGCAGAAACGATATGTATGCGCAAACAGACAATATCCGTTACACTATTGATGCTGTTCGCTGTGCCAAAGAACTTGGTTGTAAAGTGTTTATCGGTGCAGGCTCACAGGCTGAATACGGGCGGGTCGACGGTGTTTTAAAACCGGATACGCCCTGTTTCCCCGAAAACGGATACGGCATTGCCAAGTTGTGCGCAGGTAAAATGAGCAGAATAGAGGCAAAAAAGCTTGATATTGATCATATATGGGTACGCATTTTAAGTGTATATGGTCCGGGTGACGGTCCGCTTACTATGATTTCAAGCGTTATTAACAAACTTATTGACGGTGAGACGCCGTCACTTACAGCCGGTCTTCAAAAATGGGATTACTTATATTCAGGGGACGCGGCATATGCGTTTAGACTTATCGCGCAAGATGGTATTGATGAAAAAACCTATGTTCTGGGCGGAGGAAAAGCTGTATCGCTTAAAGTATATATCGAAAAACTTCGTGATGTCATTGATCCTAAACTACAACTTGGGTTCGGTGATATACCGTACGGACCACTTCAGGTAAT
>JAZUOQ010000008.1:0-1599 GCA_045604775.1 Eubacteriales bacterium | reverse complement strand
AAAGTTACAATGGATTATTTGAAAACTGTAACTAATGAGCAAATTAAAGCCGAGAAACCCGAGGTTAATGTCGGTGATACTGTTCGTGTAAGTGTAAAAGTAAAAGAGGGCAACCGTGAAAGAATTCAGGTGTTCGAAGGTACTATCATTGCTAAACACGGCGGTGGCATATCCGAAACCTTTAAGGTAAGACGTGTTGCTTATGGTGTTGGCGTTGAAAGAACTTTCCTTGTAAACTCACCTAAGGTTGAAAAGGTTGAGATCGTTCGCCGTGGTAAAGTAAGACGTGCTAAACTCTATTACATTCGTGACAGAGTCGGCAAGGCTGCTAAAGTTAAACAGAAAATTTAACAAAACAATACTGATGCCAAGTACTCAAATAGTGCTTGGCATTTGTTTTTTATTGGAAAAAATATTGTTTTTTGGTTTGTGCGATTTATAATAAATAAAAAAATAAAGCGAGGTGCCACAATGCCAATTTCATTTAATTATCAGACCCGAAAATTTGTTCTTGAAACAAACAATACACGTTATGAATTTATGCTTCTCCACGGCAGATACCCCGTTCATTTATACTATGGTGAAAAAGATGACCTAATCTTAAATGAATATGATACACGTACACGTTCTTTTAGTGCATATCCTGCACGGTTTGCACCATATGGCGCAGACCGCGAAACCGCATACTGTCCCGATACAGCACTGCTTGAGTTTTCCGGCTTCGGCGACGGTGACTATCGTACAACACCTCTACGTATATGCAACAAAAACGGCGACAGTGTCTGTTCGTTTGAGTATAAATCACACCGTATATTTGCCGGACGAGTTGAACTCCCCGGTCTGCCTTATGCTGAGTCAGACGAAAACACAGTAACGCTTGAACTGGTGCTTTTAGATAAAGTTACAGACTGTGAAGTAAAACTATATTATACAATTTTTGAATCAGAAGATATCATATCTCGCTATATGACAGTTACTAACAACAGTGACAGCGATATGAAGATTGAAAAATGTATGAGTCTTATGCTTGATATTCCCGACTCTGATTATGATATGATAAGCCTATACGGCTCGCACTACCATGAGCGCAATTATCAGCGTAATCCGCTGTCCTATGGCTTACAAAGTGTATTTTCACGTCGCGGTGCTTCATCACATCAGTTTAATCCTTTTATTGCGCTTTGCGAAAAGACGGCTACCGAACAACAGGGTAAGGTATTTGGCTTTAACTTTGTTTACAGCGGCAGTTTTCTTGATGAGGTTGAAGTGGTAAAGAATCTGCTGAAAATTTAGGATTAACTGAAGGTGACGATGTTACTGCCATTATCAAATCAACTGAAGTAATCATCGGAAAATAAGTTTAGGAATATTATGGGATCAATATCCCATCAATCCTAATAAAATCAAAATTATAAATATTACTATACCTGCTTTTAATAGTGTTTTTAGGTTTTTGATTATTGCGTAAATTATTAGAAATAGTAGTATTAATCTTAGGATAAAAAAGAAGGTTACCAAATTTTAACCTCCTGCAAGGATGGTTTTTGTACCTTCTTTAGAAATTTCTTCTTTTTTAAATTCGACATCGTATTTTACGGT
>JAZUOQ010000007.1:0-2723 GCA_045604775.1 Eubacteriales bacterium | reverse complement strand
ATTATAATATCAGCATCTTTTATATATTGCTCAATATTGATCAGTTCTAAAATCAGATCGATTCCTTTCATATGTTTTCCGTTTAAGAACTCGAAAAAAGCAAATCCAATTCCACCTGCGGCGCCGCTGCCTGCGCGGTTTTTGTCGGCGCACGAGTTAACTGTTTTTGTAAGCTGTACATATTTTTCAAGCCACAAGTCCATATCGTTTATAGTTTTAGCATCTGCACCCTTTTGCTGTCCAAATACAGCACTGCAACCATTGCTACCGCAAAGCGGATTGGTAACATCGCACGCAATTGTAAATGTGCACTCTTTAAGAACTGGTTTTACATTAACTGTTGTAATGCTATGTAATTCACTTAATCCTATAGCACCGTAACTTACGTTATTTCCAAATTTGTCAAGCATTCCAAACCCCAATGCTTGTAGCATACCTATTCCGCCATCATTGGTTGCACTACCACCAAGACCAATAATAAAATCTCGGCAGCCTTTGTCAATAGCGTCACAAATGATTTCTCCGACACCGTAAGTAGTTGTGAAAAGTGGATTGCGTTCATTTGGTTTTAGTAGCGCAATTCCTGCTGCTGACGCCATTTCTATTATTGCGGTGTTACCGTTATTTGTTATTCCATATTCACTTTTGATTTTTTTACCTAAAGGACCACATACATTTAACACTATTTTTTTTGCATTCATACAATCTGTAAGTGCGTCGATGGTGCCTTCACCACCGTCTGCTATTGGCTTTATTACAGTTATAGCGTTTGGATAAACACGTTTAATACCTTCACTTACAGCGTTTCCGGCTTGCAAAGAACTTAAACTGTTTTTAAAAGAATCAATGGCAATAAGAATATTCATTGTTATTTCCCTTAATTTAATAAAACATCAACTATAAGCATTATACAAAAACCTGCTATAAGCGAATATGTAGCAACTTGCTCATTCCCATGTGAATGTGTTTCCGGTATCATTTCATCACTTATTACATATAGCATCGTGCCACCTGCAAAAGCAAGTGTAAAAGGTAGTATTGTTGCGGAAATACTTACGGCAAAAAAACCTAAAAAAGTTCCTATTACTTCAATAACTCCGGTAAGCATTGCAATTAAAAGTGTACGTTTTTGATTAACACCAGCAGCAAGCATCGGACCAATAATAACCATACCTTCGGGGATGTTTTGAAGTGCTATACCTCCTGCAACAGTGATTGCTTCAATTGTATTTCCCGTACCAAAACTAACCCCTGCAGCAACTCCTTCGGGTAGGTTATGTATTGCGATAGCGAGCACAAATAACAATACTTTATCTATTTGTGCAGTATTTTCAGGGTGCAGTTCCTGATCAATTCCTGTTAGTTTGTGCAAGTGCGGTACGACTTTATCAAGTATATTGATAAATATTGCTCCGGTAATTATGCCTAAAACTGTTATAAGTATTGAAAATTTACCACCGTATTCAAGCGATGGCATAATAAGTCCTGCTATCGCCGCAGTAAGCATAATACCTGCTGCTAAAGATAATACGGCATCACTGAATTTGTGAGTTATATTTTTAAAAATAAAACCAAATAAGGCCCCAATAACCGTGGCACCGCCTACACCTAGTGCAGTAATAATGACAATAAGCATTCTAAACCCTCTTTTATATTTTATCAATAGTATCTATTCATTGATAAGTGTATTTATTTCATCTATGTAAAAAACAACTTATCAAATATGTGTTGGTAAATAATTAGTATTTTTTTAGTGACTAAGAATAAATAAGGAAGCTATGCAGCTTCCTTATTTATTCTTCTGAAAATTCGTCTTTACCAACGCTGCAAATCGGACATACCCAATCAGCAGGAACATCTTCCCACTTTGTATTCGGCTCTATATTGTTATCAGGATCACCGATTTCTTCATCATAAATGTAACCGCAAATTTCACAAATATATTTCATAACTATTACCTCCATAGTATCTATTATATATAGTTAGATTATTTTAATTCCTGCGCGAGAACTTTAATTTGTTGTTTGTTCTGCTCAGTAACTGATGAATGTATTGTAACTACTTTATCAATAAAAGTCAAGTCACGGCAGTTTTCAAGCATTTTCTTAATTGTTTTTGCAGCAATTGGCGCCCAACTACCGTTTTCAATAATACCTACTGTTCGGTTTTTGAATCCTCTCTCTGTAAGTTGATGTATAAATTCACGCATAAATGGAAAGATATCACTGTTGTAGGTAGTAGTTGCAAGAACTATTTTATTGTATTTAAATGCATTTTCAACGGCTTTTGACATATCACATCTTGCAAGATCATTAACTATAATTTCACAGTCGCTGTTTGATTCAAGTTCTTTAGTTAGTAACTCTACAGCTTTTTTTGTATTGCCGTATACCGATGTATAGCATATCACAATACCTTCGCATTCAGCACGGTAGGATGACCAGGTGTCGTATAAATTAATATAATATCCTATGTTTTGTGTAAGTACAGGACCGTGTAACGGGCATATTGTTTTAATGTCAAGGCTACTCAGTTTTTTTAGCGCCAGTTGAACTTGTGCACCATATTTTCCTACAATTCCAAAATAATATCTACGAGCTTCATCTATCCACTTCTCATCTTTATCAAGTGCTCCGAATTTACCAAATGCATCGGCGGAAAATAATACTTTTTCGTTACTGTCGTAAGTCATCATAACTTCCGGCCAATGCACCATTGGTGTA
>JAZUOQ010000006.1:0-10235 GCA_045604775.1 Eubacteriales bacterium | reverse complement strand
CTCCTCAATAGTAATTTTATTATTTTCAAGTGTGCCCAGCATTGCCCTGCCGCTTGAAGCACCAAAGTCATAAGCAAGTACATTTTTTTTCATAGCATAAATCTCCTTTGAAATAATTATATTAAAACTGATTGCTTTTGTCTATACATTTATAAAGTTTTTTATAATTGACTTTAAAAGTATATAATAGTATACTATGATAGTAAAGTTATATAGGTAGGAAAAACAATGACAGAATATATTAAAAATGCTGACGCACGTGCTATGGAAGCAGCGCGTGCTGATTTTGAAAAAATTGATAAAATATCACAGTATTGTACCGAAAAAGTACTTTCAGCATTTAATGCAGAAAGAATTAGTGAAGCACATCTTAAAGGTTCAACAGGATATGGTTATACCGACTTTGGACGTGATGCGCTTGATCGTGTTTATGCCCGTGCGTTTGAATGTGAAGACGCAATCGTACGCCCGCAGTTGATTTCAGGCACACATGTGCTTACTGTAGCACTGTTCGGTATGCTCAGACCCAATGATGTTATGGTATCCATAACGGGTAGTCCATACGACACTCTTTACGAAGTCATTGGCATCAATGAAGGTGTTGGAAGTCTTATGGAGTACGGCATTGGATACAGAGAAACAGTTTTTGACGATGATTTTGACTATGAAGCAATTAAACGTGAGCTTGAAGACAAAAATGTAAAACTGATATTTATTCAGAAATCAAAAGGGTATCTTGACAGAAAAACTCTCTCTTCTGAAGAAATCGGAAAAGCAGTTAAATTTGTCAAGAGCATACGCCCGGATGTATATGTAATGGTTGATAACTGTTACGGTGAATTTTGCGAAAAGCACGAACCGGTTTATTACGGTGTTGACCTTATGGTAGGTTCACTTATAAAAAATGCCGGCGGCGGTCTTGCTAAAACCGGCGGATACATTGCAGGAACGCATGAGTGTGTAGAAAAATGCTCATACCGTCTTACCTGTCCCGGAATAGGCAGAGAAAGTGCGGCAACAGGCGCATACCTTTCTGATTTTTTTCAAGGCTTCTTTATGGCACCTCACACAGTTGCACAGGCATTAAAGACAGCAGCTTATTGTTCTCATATGTTTAAAAATGAGGGGTATAAAGTCAATCCCCAGCCACATGATGACAGATACGATATTATTCAGACAGTTATGTTTAATGATGCTGAAAAACTTATAAATTTCTGCAAAGGTGTACAGGCAGGCGCACCAATTGACAGCTTTGCACTTCCCGAACCAAGTGAAATGGCCGGTTATGCCGATAAAGTCATAATGGCGGCAGGTGCATTTGTACAAGGTGCATCTATCGAATTATCCGCTGACGGTCCGCTACGCGAACCGTATATTGCATATATGCAAGGCGGTCTTACCTTTGAAAGCGGAAGACTGGGTATAATAAAAGCACTTGAAAGCATTGGAGTTTCAAATGAAAAAAATTAAACTTATAATATGCTGGTTTATTATGGCGGCAATGCTATGTTCCTGTAACATTTCAAGTTTTGACACGGATACACTTATTACCCCGCCGCAAATGAACACGGTAAATAATCAGATACTTAAAAGTATTTCTTCTGCAATCGGAAATTCATATGAACTTATTTATCCATCAAAGGGAAATTATCAGACCGCCATTGTTTCGGTCGAACTTACAGGTGACAATTATAATGAAGCGGTTTGTTTTTACACCGAGGGTAATGATAAAACTGCAAGTTTTATAGTACTGGAAAGTAATATCGGTAGTTGGTCGGTCAAAAGTATTTTTAAAAGTCAGGCAACAGACGTTGATCAGGTGGAATTTTGTGATATTAACGGTGACGGACTTAAAGAAATAATTATTGGTTGGCAATATCTGTCCGGAGAAGAAAAAGCACTTGAGATACTGGGTTTCGGTAGCGAAACCGAAATGGAAAGTGTATACACAGGTATGTATAATAGTTTTATTACCTTTGAAGACAGTGTTGTTACCATTTCTAAGAATACGAGTGGAAAAACCGCAAGCGCTACGCTTATTGGTTCAAGCGCAGGTCGAATTTCAATACTGGGCACTGTTTCTCTTAACAATTCAATATCTGCCTTTGTAAGTATTAAAAGCAGTGTCATAGAAAACGGAAGACAAAGTATTTACCTTGACGAACAACTGGAAAGCCTGTTATATACAACTGAGGTTTTGACAGTAAACAAAAATGAAATAACCGTTACACCGGAAGAAATTAGCGCTAAGACCTCACGTACAAGAGCGTGTGTATGCACTGATATTGATAATGACGGAGATTATGAGATACCATTTGAAAATTCGCTTCCACCGTATGACAGAAATGGTGTCACCGAGAATTTGGTGTACATTGATTGGTACAGTTATGACGGTGTACAGACTGAGTATATAAATTCCGGATATGTGAGTGTTACCGAGCAGTTTTATTTCAGATTTCCACAAGAATGGCGTAACAAAATAACAGTACAGCGAAGTGACGATTCGGACCGTGCAGTTAATTTTTATATGCAGGCGAAAAATGATAATGTGCTTATGTTTTCAATAAGGGTATTTTCTCAGCAGGAGTTTACTGATAAAACAAAAGAGCTTGGCTGGCAATCAATAACAACGGCTAATGAGAATGTTTATGCATACCGCTTAGATAATACTACATTGCCGGAAAATTTTAAAACAGATATTCAAATAATAACCGAAAGGTTTAGTCTTATTTCATAAGGGTGAGAAAAAACGATGAAAAAAATTCTTGTATTAGAAGACGAAAAATCAATACGCGATTTTGTTGTATTAAACCTTAGCCGTGCAGGCTATGATATTATAGAAGCTGAAACAGGTGAGCAGGCGCTCGAACTATTTGACAACACACCCGATATTGACATTGCGATATTGGATGTTATGCTACCCGGTATAGATGGATTTGAGGTGTGTAAAAGCATACGTGCATCAAACCAAAAGGTTGGTATTATAATGCTCACCGCAAAAGTACAGGAAAACGACAAGGTCACAGGGCTTATGAACGGTGCTGACGATTATGTCGCAAAACCGTTTTCCCCTCTTGAACTTATTGTGCGGGTTGACAGTCTTTACAGACGTGTCGTAATGCTTAAAGGTGCACAAGGCGGTGATAAACCGTCAAATGAAATTGAATTTGCACCATTTGTTCTGAATACAAAAAGCCGTCAACTTATGAAAAATGGCACACGTGTTGAACTTACACAAGTAGAGTTTCAACTTATAAAACTGTTTATGGAACACGCAGGAGACGCATTCTCGCGTGAAGATATATTCAAAAACGTATGGGGCGACAGTTTTGCAGGAGATAAGCATAAAATAGTAGATGTAAATATACGCAGACTCAGAATTAAAATTGAAGATGATCCGTCAACTCCAAAGTATATACAAACCGTATGGGGATTTGGCTACAGATGGGGTAACGAATAAAAATGATAAAGGATATGTCCAAAAAAGCCTTTGCATTTTTAAAGGAAATGCAAAAAAAATATTTATCGGGTATTACTATGCGTTGGGTACTCAACCTGTTTGCACCTGTAGTTGCCGTTATTGTTTTATTCTGTATAATACTTTGCGTATTTATAGGGAATTTTTACGATGCATCAGTACGTTCAAGACTCAAATCGGATGCTGAAAGTACAGCCAGATATTTTAATGATTTTGTATATCCACAGTACAGAGATTTTAACACTTGCGCTCAGTTGCTTATAAGCGATTTTGACAATAAAAATCTGATGGAACTTCAGGTTTCAAATACATCAGGCAAAAATGCCTACTCATCAACAGGCTTTGCGGTAAGCGAACTCAATATTACTCCTGATGTAATTGATGCAAGGTCCGGAAGTACAACAGTTTGGTCGGGACGCCTTGAAAGCACTGACGAGAAAATAATGTCTGTGTCCATACCTATTTATAATACTGAAAACAGGATATGCGGAACTGTAAGACTTATAACTTCACTTGAAAAACTGGACAACGCATTGGTAATTATTTACCTGATTATCGGTGCAATAGGATTTTTTATTATTGCGCTAACTGCATTTACTGGTTTGTATTTTATAAAATCTATCGTTATTCCTGTAGCACAAATAAACAGCGTAGCCCTTGAAATTGCAAAAGGAAATATGTCAATCAATATGCTTGGATATAACGCAAACGATGAAATAGGTCAGTTATGTAAAAACATTAACCTTATGGCAGATGCACTTTCAGACTCCCAAAAAGTAAAAAATGATTTTATATCACAAATCTCACACGAACTGCGAACACCTATAACCGCTATCAGAGGTTGGAGCGAAACGATGATGGCGGATGAAAGTCTTGATGAACTATCACACAGAGGCGTTTCTATTATCAACAGTGAAACAAACCGACTATCAAAAATGGTTGAAGAAATGCTGGATATGTCACGTATGCAAAACGGACGGCTCAACATATCAACAGCTCCCGTTGATATCATAGCCGAATTTGAAGACACTGTGTTTATGATGAGTGAAAGAGCAAAAGGTGAAAGCATTAGCATTGTGTACAATATCAACGGTGACGAATGTATAATCAACGGCGACAAGGACAGACTCAAGCAAGTCTTCTTTAATATTATCGACAATGCAATTAAACACTCTACGCCCGGCAGTGAGGTTATAGCAAGTATTTGTAAAGATAATAATACTGTTAAATTTATAATCGAGGACTTTGGCGCCGGCATCAGTAAAGAAGATTTACCATACATCAAAGAAATGTTCTACAAGGGCGCTTCACAAAAGCGCGGTTCCGGTATTGGACTTGGTGTATCAGACGAAATTATGCGTCTGCACGGCGGTGCACTTGATATTGAAAGCGAGCTTGGAATAGGCACTAAGGTTACAATTACTTTACCGATAGCAGAGGAGGTTTTAAATGATAACACAAATAGACTTTAATATTCTTGATTGGATACAAACTATCAGAACCCCTGCACTTGATGCTTTCTTTTCTTTTGTAACACATTTAGGTGACGAGGGAATTATATGGATAGTTACCGCAGTAATAATGCTATGCTTTAAAAAGACTAGAAAATGCGGTATTATGATGGGTGTTTCACTTATTATCGGTACTATCATAGGTAATCTCGCCCTAAAAAACATTATTGCGCGAGAAAGACCGTTTGTGCAAAACCCCGATATGATGAAAAATCTTATTATACATGCACCATCAAGTTATTCATTCCCTTCTGGACACACCTTGTCTTCAATTGAAAGTGCAACAGCAATTTTCCTATGTAACAAAAAATGGGGTATACCCGCGATTACACTTGCATTTCTTATCGGTATTTCAAGATGCTATCTATACGTTCATTTTCCCACTGACGTTATTGTGGGTGCAATACTTGGTGTGTGTATAGGATTGTTTTCGAAACATATATATAACAAAATATTTTACAATAAGTTAAAAATCGGAAAGTTTGAGTTATATTAAATAAAGGTTGCAAATCTTAAGATTTGCATCCTTTTAAGTTATTCAGAAATTCTTCCATTCGCTGTGTAACATCGTTTACACCGTCCGGCTTTAGAGTGATATATGGCTTTTTACCGGTTGTATACAGCATATTATTTTTATATTTGGACAACAATGTATTAAGAGTTTCTTCTTCTAATGGCAGTTCAAAAAAGAAGACAAGATTATCAGCACGTTGTTTGATATCACTTACACCAAGGCCTCTTGCAGTATTGCGTATAAGAGAAATGCGCATAAGATTTTTTACCGACAATGGCGGAAGTGAAAATCTGTCACGAAGTTCATCAAAAACATCAAAATAACGTTTTTCATTGTCAATAGCTGCAATTTTCTTATAGACATCAATACGTGTACGTTCACTAGTAATATAGCTTTGGGGAATATACGCACTTATTGAAATATCAATAGTGCAGTCCGGTTTTATATCGGGTTCCTTTCCCTGCTCGGTGAGTATCACGTTTTTTAAAATTTGCATATAAGTCTCATAACCGACTGTATTCATATTGCCGTGCTGACGTTCACCCAAAAGACTGCCTGCACCTCGTATTTCAAGGTCACGCATTGCAATTTTAAGACCTGCACCGAACTCAGTAAATTCTTTTATAGTTACAAGACGTTTTGCTGCAATTTCTGATGGTGTTTTATCCTTATGATAGGTAAGGTACGCATAAGCGCGCTTATCGCTTCGACCTACCCTGCCACGTATCTGATGAAGCTGAGCAAGACCCATACGATCGGCATCCTCAATAATAAGCGTATTGGCAAACGCAACATCGATGCCTGTTTCGATAATAGTTGTACACAGCAGAATGTCTACACGGTGTTCGCACACATCACACCATGTCTTTTCAATCTCTGCCGCACTCATTTTTCCGTGAGCAGTCGCAATTCGAGCAGTAGGCAGTGCAATATGAAGCCGCTCAGCAACAGCATCTAACGCTTCGATATCATTTTTAAGATAAAACACACAGCCATTACGTCGCATTTCCCGCAATATTGCCTGCTCCAATATCTTGAAATCATATTCAAGTACATATGTCATAACAGGCAACCTGTCAGACGGTGCTTCCTCAATAATGGAAATATCGCGAATACCCGACATTGCCATATTAAGTGTACGCGGAATTGGTGTTGCACTCATCGTAAGAACATCAACACCGATAGCAAGTTCTTTGATCTTATCCTTATGTTTAACACCGAAACGCTGTTCTTCATCAACAATAAGAAGTCCAAGGTCTTTAAATTTAATATCCTTTTGTAGCAGTCTGTGTGTACCGATAACGATATCCACCTCACCGCTTATAAGACTGCTTACCGTACGCATCTGTTCAGCACGGCTTTTAAATCGCGACATCACCGCAACAGTTACAGGGAAACCTTTAAAACGTTCCAGTACGGTGTTATAATGTTGCGTTGCAAGAATAGTTGTAGGAACAAGTATTGCAACCTGTTTGCCGTCAAGAACAGCTTTAAAAGCAGCCCGAAGCGCAACCTCTGTTTTACCGACACCAACATCGCCGCATAAAAGACGATCCATTGGATACGGCTTTTCCATATCGCGTTTTATTTCCTTGACACATTCAAGCTGATCTTCCGTTTCCTCATATTCAAAACGCTCTTCAAACTCATGTTGCCAGTCACTATCGGGTGTAAAGGCATATCCCTTTGCATTAAGACGACGCGCATACAGTTCAATAAGCTCACGTGCAAGTTCTTTTGATTCATCGCGTACTTTATTTTTTGCTTTTTCCCATGCAGGAGACCCAAGACGATTGAGTTTTACACGCGAAACATCACCACCGATATACTTGGATATAAGATCAAGCTGTGGACAAGGAACATAAAGTGTGTCACCCTTATCGTAAGAAATAACTATATAATCCTTGGTAACACCGTTATTTGTTATTTGTTTTATACCTCGATAAACACCAATACCATGTGAGTGGTGAACAACAAGATCACCAACCGCTATATCATCAAAGCTTTTTATACGCTCACCTTCTGTTTTTTTGCGTGAGCGAACTGAACGTTTTTTTGAAACCGCGTCCGATATCAACACAACTCGATTTTCATCAAATGAAATGGAAATACCGATATTACTAACAACTATATTAACAGAGCCTTTAGTTATTTTATCAATGCTTACTGCCAGTTCATTATCCATTATTATCTTTTTAACTGAATCACGTCTAGATTTATCGCGTACCGTAATTATAACGATATAATCCTGCAAAATATAGTTTTTAATCTCATCTATTACATCTACAGAGTCAAAGGTGGGAACAGACGCTTCACTTATAGGTGCTTCACACAATGCAGAAAGTTTCATTGATGCCGTAAACGGAAGCTGAGAAAACAAATAAGTATTTTCTTCAAGATACCTTGAAAGTTTATCGTATGACAGGTAATACGTGCCGTTTTTATTAATATAGATACCACGAGATATACAATGCTTTACATTTTCTTCAAACTGCCAATCAATAAATTCATAGCGTGATTTTAAATTTTTAGGTTCACTTACAAAAACAAGAGGAGAATCAATGTAATCAAAAAGAGTAAATATCTCAGGATATATCAGCGGTATATATTTATCGGTAGCAATTTTTCTGCCGTTTTGTAAAGCCTCTATATCACGCGCTATATCTGAACTATTCGTCTGGTCATACTCCGCTTTAAGAAGGTTAACGAGTATATCCGTATTTTCATAAGCACCATCGGTACCGATTATCTTAACTGAATCACATATATCTGATCGACGCTGGGAAATAACATCAAAATAACTCATACGCTCGATCTGAGTATCAAAAAACTCAATTCGTACAGGTTGCTTTTCACCTATAACAAATACGTCAACAATACCGCCGCGTTTTGAAAAAGAGCCCTCACCCTCAACCATATCAAACATCGAATAACCACACTCAGCAATGAATGTACAAAGCTCATCAATATCACAAGTATCACCTGTTTTGATTTCAAGCATACGGTTTGTAACATTTGACGGACGAGGTGTTGGCATTGATAGTGCAAGTGCCGTTGTGATTACAATATCAAAATTACCGCTCATAATGCGCTCTAGTGTAAGAATTCTACCCTGTTCACCTGAACCGGAAAGCGAATCAACAGTATCAAAATTAAAATCACATTCCGGAAAAACAAGCGGTTCACTACCCAAAACGGCATGACAAATCGAAGAAATTTTTGATAGATCAGATAAATTATCAGCAATAAAAATTCCCTTTTTATTAAATTTTTTTATAAGCAAACAGGCACTGAGAAATCCTGATATTTCACTGACACCGCTAACCGCACAAGGTAATTTTGCGGGTGGCGGAAGCCAGTTTTCGCCTAAAATAGAGCAAAGGTCAAAATCATCCATTATACATATTTCTCGCTTTTTCAAGCTCACCATCAAAAAGCAATGTACATACATCATTCATTTTTGATGCAGCTGTTTTTATTTTTTCAAGATCATCTGCTGTAAATTTGCCAAGCACCCAGTCTTTAAGGTCATATTCGGGATGTGGTTTTTTACCGACACCGATTTTTATACGCAAAAAGGTTTCGGTATTAAGATGAAGAATTATATCACAGATACCGTTATGCCCTCCGTCAGAACCTTTAGGCCGTATACGTATCTTACCTACATCAAGCGACACATCGTCATATATAATAATTATATTTTCTTTCGGAATTTTATAATAATTCATTACATCTGCAATTGCAGTTCCTGACAAATTCATAAAGGTCTGCGGCTTTACAATATATATTTCACGGTCCGATGTCAAGGCTTTATATACAAGTGCATTAGCTTTTGTTCTAACAGGCAAAGCAGACAAATCATCAATAATTTGATCCGCACAGATAAAACCTGCATTATGACGTGTATTTTCATATTTTGATCCGGGGTTTCCAAGTCCTGCTATAAGATATCTTTTTTTATTTGAGAAAAGCATTTTTATACTCCATTATTTTTTGTTTATTATAGCACATAAAACAAAAAAATAAAAGGCGGTTTTGCCGCCTTTTATAAAAAATTTTAATTGAATTTAGGGAGCCAGTCACCATGTGTTTCGATAAGATCATCACACATTTTGATAATAGTGTCGATATCGAGTTCACTGCCTGTGTGCGGATCCAGCATTGCTGCCTGATAAATGTGCTCCTTCTTCTTTGTAACAAATGCTTCAATTGTAAGGAGTTGAGGATTAATGTTAGTCATATTCATAGCCGCACACTGAACAGGAAGTGCACCGACATATGTAGGATGGATACCTTGACCATCAACAAGACAAGGAACTTCAACACAAGCCTCTTCGGGAAGATTTGAAATAAGATGGCCTTTGTTGATAACGTTACCGCCGATTTTGTAAGGAGTATCGGTAACAATAGACTCCATGATATGAGAAGCATACTCGCGGGAGCGGACATGCTCCATATTCTCACCGCGAAGCATGCTCTCCCGGCGGTCGTTCCATGCCTTGATCTGATCCACACAGCGACGGGGATACAAGTCCAGCGGAATGTTAAACTTTTCGATCAAGTCATCTCTGCCCTGCTTGAGATAGAAGGGATTATACTCAGCATTGTGCTCGCTGGATTCGGTGCAGTAAAAGCCCAGCTTATCGATATAGTCGAAGCGGACCATATCCTTATGCTTTTCCGTGGCATTCATTTGCTTGGCACGGCGGCGGATCTCGGGGTACAGGTCAAC
>JAZUOQ010000005.1:0-5853 GCA_045604775.1 Eubacteriales bacterium | reverse complement strand
TTAGCCACAGCGTACCCGTATCCAGACGAATGGGAAGCGTGCGATGGGACTACGGAAGTAACAGATGGCGTTCAGATAGGTTGAGTTTTCATCGTGCAGGAAAATGAAACCAACCTTAAGAGTTTCATCACCTGGTGTGCTTGTCTCACTGCAGGATGCAACACTAAAGAGCATCATAACAGCAAGAACTAATGCGAGAATCTTTTTCATTGTTTTCTCTCCTTTTTAATTTTTATGTAAAAAATTACATACAGATTATTTGCGGAACATTACCGTTCCGTTTTCCATACTGTCAACGATTGCAAGCGAGTCTACACGTATACCTTTTTGACGCAGTCTGTCACCGCCGCCCTGAAATCCTTTTTCAATAGCAATAGCACAGCCTGCGACATTGGCACCTGCTTGCGCTACTATATCACACAGACCTTCAAGCGCTGCACCGTTGGCAAGAAAATCATCAACTATTAACACATTATCATTTTGTGTAAGAAAACATTTTTCAACGACCATTTTATAATCGTTGCCATGGGTATATGAATGAACAACAGATGAGTAATAATCACCGGAAAGATTGCTTGTCCTGTTCTTTTTGGCAAAAAGTACAGGCAAACCTAAAATTGCACCGAAGGCAGTGGCAATTGCAATTCCGGACGCTTCAATGGTAAGAACTTTTGTAAGAGGAACATCGGCATACAGTTTTTTTACTTCCTTGCCCATTTCCATTAAAAGTGAAACATCGATTTGATGATTGAGGAAGCTGTTTACTTTTAGAACATTACCGGGCAAAACGGTACACTCGTTTAAAATTTTTTCTTCCAGTAACTTCATAATACCTCCAAATATAATAGATACACACTCTAAATGTTAACATATTGTAATTTAGGTGTCAATAAAAATAAATAAATTGTCGAAGTGTATATAAATAAAGTGAAAGTATAAGCATAAACTAATATAAAGGAGACAAAAAATATGTATAAAATTGCATTTTTTGATACGAAACCATATGACAGACACGGGTTTGAGAAGTATGCGAAAGAGTATGGAATAGAATTTGATTTTCTTGATACAAAGCTTTCATCGAGAACTGCTTTTCTTGCTAAAGATGCCGATGGGGTATGTGCTTTTGTAAACGATGATCTTGGACAGGAAGTTATCGATGCGCTTTACGCATATGGTATTCGATTAGTCGTGCTTAGATGCGCCGGCTTCAATAATGTTGATACCTTGTATGCAAAAAATAAGCTTACTGTTCTGCGTGTTCCGGAGTATTCACCGTATGCTGTGGCAGAGCACGCAATGGCAATGCTTTTGACATCGATAAGACGAATACACAAAGCATATAACAGAACACGTGATTTTAATTTTTCGTTAAACGGTTTTACCGGCTTTGAATTGCACGGTAAAACGGTGGGAATAATAGGTACAGGAAAAATCGGAAGGGTTTTCGGTGATATATGTAAAGGATTTAAAATGCGTGTGATAGCATATGATATTGTTCAATCTGATGATTTTGAATATACCGACCTTAACACTTTGTTTAAAGAAAGTGATATTATATCTTTGCATTGTCCTCTTACAAAGTCCACTGATGGATTGATTGACAAAAAAGCAATATCTGTTATGAAAAAAGGCGTTGTAATTATTAATACCTCACGCGGTGGGTTGATAGACAGCAATGCACTTATAGATGGGATAAAAGACAGAAAGGTAGGCGCTGCCTGTTTGGATGTATATGAAGAAGAATCAGATATATTTTTTGAGGATTTTTCAGGACATATAGTGGATGACGATACCCTTGCGGTTCTGCTTTCGTTTCCTAATGTTCTTATAACATCTCATCAGGCTTTTCTGACAACCGATGCACTTGACAACATTGCTTGTGTTACTTGTAAAAATATTGTAAATTACTTTAACAACAGTGTTGAAAAGTCAAATGCTCTATAATGATCATTCAATATACGCGCCGCGTGAAATAAGTTCTTTTTGAACTGTTTTGCAGTCTGTATCTGATACAATATCTATGCCGTTTTTAACAGCGATTGCAGCGGCAACACCTGCGGCTTCTCCCATGGCAATGCACGGAGGCATTACCCTTACTGCTGCAAAGGCGTATTTATCCGCAGAAAGACTTTTTCCTGCACTCATAAGGTTTGTTATATTTTCTGATATTAAGCAGGAAAGTGGAATGTAATAGTTCGAACCCAGATGTTCGGCATATTCCACCCCGACTTTTTGATGTATGTCAATAGAATTTGCACATACTGCTATTCGGTCTTCAAATTTATATCCTTTCTGGAGATGTTCAAGAAGAAGAATCGTTTTTCCGACTATTCTTCTGCTCTCTCGAATTCCAAGATCTGACGCTGTTTGTATCAGTTTGATTTTTTCCATACCCGGAATATTGTTTTTTAAGAATTCAACTATGACTGATAATTGCTTTCTTTGAGCAATCTCCATTTCCGTTACGGTCATTGTGTCAAGTTCGTCAAACTGGTTGTCTACCTGCGCCATATTTACTGCCCAGTTTCCGTCGGGCCGTTCATAAATACGCAGTTTTTGCGTTCCGCAAGGGAAATTTCCGTCTTTTTGTCCTTTTTCAAAAACATCCATAAAAAAGCGCTCGCGCATTTCTGTATTAACAGACATATAACGGTCCAGTATTTCTTTATTAACACCGTTGATAATACCAAAAAGTGAAGCGGTTTGTACTGTGTCGTCCCGCATTGTTTTTGCACCTGCATATTGTGCAAGGGATGCATTACCTGTTGTATCAATAAATATTTTTGCTGATACAGCAACAGTACCACAAGGTGTTGCGACATAAACACGTGTGATTTTATTATTAGTTGTATCAGCTGCGATTACTATTGAATGATATAAAAGGCGTACACCTGCCTGAACACACATTTCTTCTGTTGCTGCTATCAGTGCTTCGTGGTTAAACGGTGTTACACCAATATGCCCTTTTATTCTGTAACCGCTTCTGCTGTCAAAACCGTAACATCCGCTGTGGTGAATGGCACCGCCGCTTTCTGTCATTTTTTTGACAAGCCGCTCAAAAAGTCCGCGTATTATTTGAATTTTACCTTCAGAATCATAGCAGGTCATAAACGGTCCTACAAGACCTTTCGTAGCTGTACCGCCTAAAAATCCGCCTGATTCAATAAGCATTACATCGGCACCTGTTTCAGCTGCGGATACTGCAGCTGAAAAACCGCTAACGCCACCGCCGCATACGAGAATATCACAGCAGTATTGTTTTTCAATGTTAACCGTTACAGAGTTCATTTTCATTCCTCCTTTTTTGTATATTTTAATATGGCGGGTTTACATATTCAATTTAATATGCTAAAATAGTTTTTATAAAATCCAACAATAAAAAGAGAAAAATATATGGTAAATCCGTTTAAAATTATAGAATCCAAAATTACTTCAAGAGAAGAATTTGACGTGGTAGATGGCTTTCAGCCGACACATTGCCTTATTTATCTTAAAGAGGGAAGCTTTGTTGTTGATATTGAAGGCCGGCGTGAAAAAATGTCTGCAGGCGATTGTATTATATTGCCTGATTATATATATTTTCGCCGTAATGTTTGTGAACCAATAGTTTTTGTATATGTGAAGTTTGCCTGTAATACGCAATGCCCTTTTAGTATGCAATTGCCATATGGAAAAGTTGATTTTATTGACAGAGAGCGTTTTTTGTGCAATATAACAGTTCTTGAAAAGATGCTATACAGTGATGACCTGTGTGTAGTAGGTTATCGAGAGCATATTTTGAATGATATATTGTTTCAAGTATATTTTGAACAAAACGGAAAGGGTATTTCACAGTTAGAATTTTGCTACAGCGACCGGCTCATAAACGATGCCGCGGAGTACATAGAGTCACACATTTGTCAAAAAATAGCGGTGGAGGATATCTGCTCAGCTCTTTTAACGAATGCGTCAACACTTGGTTTTAAATTCCGCCGTGAAACAGGAATGTCGGTAGGTGAGTTTATAACTGACAGGCGTATGAAAAAAGCCGAACATTTATTGCTTAGCTCGACTTATAATATTTCAGAGATAGCCCGCAGGTGCGGCTATGACAATGTATATTATTTTTCAACGGTATTCAAAAAAACACACGGTACCCCTCCGTCTGCTTACAGGGATTGATGTTGCGTATAAATATTATTAATTGTAGATTTCTTTATCAATCTATGCTATACTGTTAATGGTGAGTTTTGTTATATAGATTACCGATAACGCAAGCACATTGTATAAAAGGAGTTGTTTGTATGAAAAAATATATACTTGCTCTTGATGAAGGAACTACAAGCGCGCGTACTGTAATATTTGATGAATTGGGACGTGAGGTTGGTTGTGCACAGCGTGAGTTTACCCAGATTTACTCAAAGCCCGGTTATGTTGAGCACGATGCTGTGGAGATATATGCCGCACAGTATTCTACAATTACGGAGTCGATATTTAAAAGTGGTATAAAACCCGATGAAATAGCAGGAATTGGAATTACCAATCAGCGCGAAACAACAGTGGTGTGGGATAAACACACAGGAAAGCCGGTATGCAATGCTATTGTATGGCAGTGCAGACGCACAGCTGACATATGCGAACAACTTAAAAACAATGGCTATTCCGACTATATAAAAGAAAAAACCGGTCTTATTCCTGACGCATATTTTTCGGCAACTAAAATAAAATGGATACTTGATAATATTGAAGGTGCAAGAAAACGTGCACAAAATGGAGATTTGCTCTTTGGTACGATAGATACGTGGCTGGTGTGGAAACTTACTGAGGGCAGGGTGCATATTACTGATGCAACAAATGCTTCACGCACAATGCTTTATGATATAAAGAACAGATGCTGGGATAACAAAATGCTTGAGGTGTTGGATATACCCAAGTGTATGCTGCCAAGGGTCGCATCTTCTTCTGAAATATACGGTGAAATCAACCTGCTTGGCGCAACGGTTCCTATATGCGGTATTGCGGGTGATCAGCAGTCTGCTCTTTTCGGACAGGGGTGTTTTGAAAAGGGTGATATAAAAAATACTTACGGTACGGGTTGTTTTATGCTTATGAACACAGGCGAAAAACCCGTATACAGTAAAAACGGTTTGGTAACCACGGTGAGCGCAACCGAAAAAAATCAGCCTTGCGGTTATGCTTTAGAGGGCAGTGTGTTTGTGGGCGGAGCAGTAATTCAGTGGCTTCGGGATGAACTTAAATTTATACACGATGCATCTGACAGCGAATATTTTGCAAGAAAAGTTTCGGACACCGGCGGTGTATATGTAGTTCCGGCATTTGCAGGTCTGGGTGCACCGTATTGGGATATGTACGCACGGGGGACTATAACAGGTCTTACGCGCGGAAGCGGAAGAAATCATATAATACGTGCGGCGTTGGAGTCGATAGCGTATCAGACAAATGATATACTATGTTCTATGGAAAATGATATCGGTATAAAAATTTCTGTTTTGTATGCTGACGGCGGTGCTGCAGCCAATAATCTGTTGATGCAGTTTCAGTCGGATATATCCGGAATTAAGGTGATACGCCCTGCGGCACGTGAAGCAACCGCACGCGGTGCTGCATTTCTTGCAGGGCTGGCTTGCGGAGTATATAAAGACCGAAAAACTCTTTTGGGA
This sequence comes from Eubacteriales bacterium, assembly GCA_045604775.1. GTDB lineage: Bacteria > Bacillota > Clostridia > Oscillospirales > QAKW01 > RGIG9041. The sequence continues at coordinate 193 of JAZUOQ010000005.1, read as the reverse complement.
TTTTTGGGTGATGCAGACAGTTTTGACCCTGAAATGAGTGCTGAGCGCAGAAAGGAACTGACAAACGGTTGGAATAAAGCCGTAAAACGCAGTTTTGGTGAAATATGAGAATAAATGAATTTACAGTGATGTCTTCAGATGGGATACATACTCTTTACGGGAAGATTTATGAACCGGACGGCGATATAAAAGG
>JAZUOQ010000004.1:0-3786 GCA_045604775.1 Eubacteriales bacterium | reverse complement strand
TGGTCTGTTCATTTTATTTCTCCATTTTATAAAGTTCGGCGGTTTCTTGATTACGGTATTCGTGCTTTTCGTAATAACCGATAAGTGTGCCGTTATCGTCACGCAGAGCGACCATATAAACGTCTTTATTTTCCTTATCGTTGCGCGAAGTGAAAACTATGTTATGAGCCTCATTCTCGGCAAACCAAGCGACTACACGGTCAATTTTCGCGTTAGAATCGGCATTGTGGCAAGCTTTTAGGCTTTTGCCTGTAAGGTCAGTATGATAATGCGAAATAGATGCAGGGTTCATATAAACCACTGTATGTTCTAAATCACAAATAACAACGGGTGCGGTGTCTTGCTCTAACACACTTTTAAAAAATTTTGATAGTTCCATTTATTTTAACCTCTTTCCGTCAGAAAAGGCGTTGCCGACCTTTTTGCCGAGTTTGATGTAGGTATGGTGCACGGGATCGTAGGTGATAGCCTCCAGTTTTTCCGGATCAATCTGTCCGTCTTCGCCCAGCACCGACTTATCTGCGCTGACGTTTACAATCTCTCCTATACAGATGCCGTCTTCATTGAATTTCAAGAGTTTACATTCAACTGTCATAGGAAATTCGTTGATAATCGGTGCATTTACAAATGCGGATTTTACGGTTGTAAGACCTGCTTTTTCCATTTTGTCAGGAACTTTATTGCCTGAAACAATGCCAACATAGTCTGCCTCAATCACGTGCTTGGCATCGGCAATGCTGACAGTGAAAGCGCCGCTTTCAATAATGTTTTTTGTTGTCTTATGGTCATCAGCAAGGCAAACCATAATCTGACTGGTATCATAAGTTCCACCCCAAGCCGCATTCATACAGCAAGGTTTGCCATCCTTATCATAGGCTGCAACAATAAATACAGGCATAGGATATGCCCATGTCTTTACTCCAAAATCTTTACGCATAAAAATACCTCACTTTATTTAACAGTTTCATACGGCCAGTCGATGATGCCGCCGAATTCTTTTACATTAGTGTAGCCTAAGTTTACAAGTTCTTCGGATGCAATTTTGCTTCGCCTACCGCTACGGCAGTAAACGAGGATTAAAGCATCTTTATCGGGCAGTTCTTTTTCTGCTCGGTCTTTGATTTCGTATTCGGGAATCAAAATCGCATTTTCAATATGTCCCTCAGCGAATTCTTCTTCAGTTCTGGCAGCTATAATAATATAATCCGTTTTGGAATCCATAATTGTCTTGGCTTCTTTTGCCGTAATCTTCTCATAGGTAAGTGTGTTATCGCCGTTGCCTTTACAAGCGGTCATTCCAAAAAGAGAAAAAGATATTAAAAGCATTAAAAGCATTCCTTTAAGTTTTTTCATAGTATCCAACTTCCAAAAATAATTATTCACAGTCTTTACAATAGTATTCGGGGACAGTGCGTTCATTTATTACCGATTCATATAGTCTGAAGCTGCCTGCAACACCACCTATGATGATTGTTTTCTCACCTCTTTTGGTTGCAGTTTTTATATTATTGTTACAAGTTCATCTATATCCTTGCGTTTTTTATTGCGAAGTTTATCATCAGCTTTCGCATAACCAAGAGATATAACAACACGTACGGGACTGTCAAGGCTGCATAGTTTTTCTATTTTACCGCTGTCAAACCAACCGAGAATACAGGTGCCCAATCCTTGCGCCGTGGCTTCCGCGGTTATATATGCAGTTACAATACCAATATCTATCGAGCGATAATCATTGCCTTTGACTTTAGCTCCGAAAGCAGCGGTTTTCACATACGGCTTTTCAGATATAACTATCTGGACAGGTGCATCAGCTGCAAATTTATTCATACCCATCCCCATTGTAGCTGATGCCACTTGTTTTGCTGTTTCGCCCTTACATACCGTTATATGATATGGTTGACCGTTACAGGCGGACGGACTGAGTCGTGCGGTTTGTAAAATCGCATTAAGTTTATACTCTTCAATTATTAAGTCAGCATCAAAATTGCGACAAGATTGACGTAACTGAGCTATTTCAGAAAAATTCATATATTCCCTCTTACTTAATTATATCTGAATAATCTATTTTTTTATCCTTAAAATAATACTACTCCTTAATTGGTTTATAACAATCGCAATTTAATCTTTAGATTTATAATAAAGCATACAATGACAATAGCCTTCAAAATTCGGATCGGCTATCTGCTCACGAAATTCCTTGCATATACATTTAAATTCCTCAGTTTTGGGTATTCTGCACGGGCAATAGCCGTTTTTAGCTTTTAGACCTGCCTTAACACTTTCAACTATTTCTTTATTTTCGTTTAATCTTACTGCCATTTAATCACCTCTTTTATTTTGTAAGTTTAGCAATCTTAATTATACAGTATAATTAAGAATTTCTCAATAGTCTTGATTTATAATAAAAATTTATGATAGAATATTTTATAAAGTTTTAGTATTTAACAAATTCTATATAGTGTTTTTTATTAATACTGAAAAAAGGAGATCAACATGCCAAAAATAAGCATCATAGTACCTGTTTACAATGTTGAAAAATATATTGACAGATGTATAAACAGTATACTGCATCAGACATTTTCAGATTTTGAGTTAATACTGATTGACGATGGAACCCCTGACAGTTCGGGTGAAATTTGTGAAAACTATGCCAAAACCGATAATCGTATACGCGTGTTTCACAAACAAAACGGCGGGCTCTCCGATGCACGTAATTATGGCATTGATAAAGCTGAGGGTGAATACCTTACGTTTATTGACTCAGATGATTATGTAGATAAAAGTTACCTTGAATATTTGATTTCACTTCTCACGGATGATTGTAAAGTAAGTGCATGCAATCACCTTATCGTACGCAAAGATAACACTTTACCAAACACCGATTTTACAGGTACGAGATATTTGACCACAAAAGAGGCTTTTGAGGAGGCGTTATATCACGGTATAATTGATGTTTCGGCGTGGGGAAAATTATATCACCGTTCAATTTTTGAAACGCTGAGATACCCAAAAGGACATTTATATGAAGATACTTATGTGTTTGGTGATATATTGAAAAGCGTAGACCGAATTGTATTCGGGAGTGATGCACTATATTATTATGTACAACGCAATGACTCTATAGTGCACGGAAAATTTAATGAAAAGCGGTACGAATACATTGAGTCTGTTAAACGGTTTTGCGATACGGCAGTGACACTTTATCCGGATCTTGAAAACGGATGCGTACGGAGAATGGCACAAGCTCGACTCAGCGTACTTCGATATATGGAAAAATGTGATAAAAAGTATAAGAGTCTTCGTTCACAGTTAAAGACTCAAATACTTGATAATAAAAAAGAGATATTAAATGATACCAAAACCCCTAAGCGTGACAAAATTGCAATAATACTACTTTCATTTGGTTTATGGACATTTTATAAAGCTTGGAACTTATACGAAAAAATGCGCTGAGATCAGCGCATTTTTATATATTCAACAAGAATTGATATAAACTCACCGTTTGTGGGTTTATCACGCATAACAGTATACCCAAAAACGTCGTCAAGTACAGCCATATTTCCGACATTCCAGGTACATTTTATGGCATTACGTATTGAACGTTCAGCACTGTATGCGGTTATACCATTTTCATAAGCAACAAGCGGATACAAACGCTTTACCAGATCATTAAGCAGACTTTGATCATGGACAGCAGCGAGTACTGCACATTTTAAGTAATCAAAGCCGCGTAGTTTGACAGGAACACCTATTCTGCACAAAACACGACTTATTAATTTTGACAGT
>JAZUOQ010000003.1:0-9035 GCA_045604775.1 Eubacteriales bacterium | reverse complement strand
GTCTATGGGAAAGATTCCGACGGTCACATTATTTACTGCCGCCATTCCACATGACACAAATGTAAAGAGTATCACAGTCGGAATAAGAAGACGTGCAGGATATATAAAGTAAACTCCTGCACACATAAACGCTGTTACTCCAAAGAAAACGCAAAGCCGGGTATTTTTGCAGACAGTCTATTATTTTAAATCCGGACTCGCCGCCAAAATGAGTTTCAGCATCTGTTGCATCAAAAAAGCCCAGTTCACCAGGTCGCACCAAATCAAAACGAAGGGCACCCAATGTTCCGTGAATCTCAAAACGCAGACTGTCATTTATACCTGTTGCAAGTTTTGAGGCTTCGATAGTACCAATCGCGCCGTTTTCAAGCCGCGCGATCATAAATATAGCATCGTCAGACAATATTTCACGCACACCGCCCTTTCCATCGGGGCGTGTTGGGTACAATGTTTTTGTAAACGCCTTTACATCAACTATTTTACCGCACAGGTATGTCAATAGATCTATTATATGTGAGCCAAGATCCATCGCCACACCTCCGCCCTCCTCAAATGAGGAGGTGCGCCAGGAATACGGCTTATTCGCATCAAGAAGCGACGAATGTAAAAATGCACCTCTAAAACTTATAATATCACCAAGTCTACCCTCATCAATAAGTTGTTTAGCGCGGATAACAGCAGGAAATGCACGGTTCTGAAACGTCATTCCGCAACACAATCCCGACTTTTGTGCAAGAAGCGCAACCTCTTTTGCCTGCTCATATGTCGCGGCGAGCGGTTTGTCGCAATAGATATGCTTACCGTAACTGAGTGCTTTTTTTATCTGTTCATAATGTAAAGCATTAGGTGTACAGATATCTATCACATCTACTTTTTCGTCGTTAAGTATATCATCAAAATTATCAGTTGCCACTTCAAATCCATACAGTTCTTTTGCACGAACTGCATTTGCAAGAGTACCCGAGCAAACTGCGTACAGATTTACTTTAAAAGGTGCATCAGAATAGTAAAAGGGCAGACTGGCTACCGAGTAACTATGTGTTTTACCCATAAAACCGAAACCGATAACAGCAATATTATAATTTTTCATATACTCACTCCGTGCATTTGGTTATTACATTTATAATATCACAAAGCAATTGTATTTACAAGACGGTTTGTCAGCATATTCTCAGTAACAGTAACGGTATCACCCGAATTAAGTTCACCCGATACTATCATTGAAGCAAGCGGGTTTGAAACACGCTCCATAATTATTCTGCGAATGTTCCGCGCGCCGTATTCATCTGTACGGTTTTCACGCAATATAAGTTCTGTTACACTATCATCAAAGGTTACAAAAACGCCTCGCTTTAAAAGCCGTTTGGCAAGATCGTCCAGCATAAGATGCGATATTTCACGCACCGTATTGATAGTTAGCTTATCAAATATCAGTACCTCGTCAATACGATTTATAAGTTCCGGACGGAGAGTACGTTTTATTTCGGTAACTATAGCAGTTTTAAAATTATCTGCACCGTCTCCAAACCCAAGCGGTGTTGATTTGCCAGCAGACTGAGTGCCTATATTAGTGGTCAGTATCACTACACAGTTTTTAAATGATACCGACACACCGTGCGAGTCGGAAAGTATACCTTCATCAAGTATACCCAGAAGAATATTAAGAACATCCGGATGTGCCTTTTCAATTTCATCAAACAAAACGATACTGTATGGACGTGAGCGTACCTTTTCACAAAGCGCACCGCCCGCCTCATACCCTACATATCCGGGCGGAGATCCGATGAGTTTTGCAACGCTGTGAGGCTCCATAAACTCTGCCATATCCAATTTTATAAGAGCACGTCTGTCGCTGAACAATTCACGTGCAAGTACACGACACAATTCGGTTTTACCAACACCTGTTGTGCCGCAAAACATAAATGAGCAAAGAGGTCTTGTTGGATCCGAAAGACCTGTAAGCGCGCGTGTAAGTGTATTACTCACCGCACGAACAACGCTTTGCTGGCCGATTATTTTTTTACTCAATTCATCGTACAACGATCCGAGTTTTAATATACTGCCGGAGTCAGTATCACCTATCGGTATTCCCGTCTGCTTTGAGACAGTATTACAAACATTCGCCTCGCTTACAACAATACAAGTCGGTGCAACGTTTTTTACGGTATATATTTCATCTCGCAGTTTTGAAGCAATATCAAATCTACCGCGCTTGATATTATCTTCAAGCTGACGCCTAAGCAAAGTCAACCGTTCACGCTCAGGATTACATAAAAACTCAATATGCATATTTGAAGCAGTTTCATCAATAATATCAATTGCTTTATCCGGTAAAAATCTATCACCGATATAACGAACTGACAGCGAAACGGCAGCAGACAACGCTTTATCCTCAATTTTTACTCCGTGATGGCTTTCCAGTCTGGGACGAAGACTCTTTAATATTTCAAGAGTTGTTTCTTCACTCGGTTCATTAACATTTACAGGTGCAAAACGCCGTTCAAGAGCACGATCGCGTTCAATATAACGTCGGTATTCCTGTATTGTTGTTGCACCAATCATTTTAATTTTGCCTCGGGCAAGTGCGGGCTTTAATATATTACACGCATCAATAGCACCTTCAGCGGCGCCGGCGCCGATTATTATGTGCATCTCATCAATAAATAATATTACATCTGTATTCTTTTCTGCCTCTTCCAGTACAGCTCGCAAGCGTTCTTCAAACTCACCTCGGTATTTTGAGCCGGCTATCATAGATGTAAGGTCTAACATATATATCTGCTTACCCAAAAGAATTTCAGGAACGTTTTTTTCGCTTATACGCAGTGCAAGTGATTCTGCTATACAGGTTTTGCCAACTCCCGGTTCACCAATAAGACAGGGGTTATTTTTACTGTGTCTCGAAAGAATACTCATAACCCGTGCAAGTTCCTCTTCCCTTCCGATTGCGGGAAGTATTTTACCCAGTGCTGCTTCTTCTGTAAGATTAGTCGCAAATTTTGAGAGTGCTTTTAACTGCTTGTTGTTTTGCTTTTGTGAATTAGTCGGAATATCGTAAAGTCCCAATTTTTCACGTATTGTTGCATTTAATGTTTTTGAATCGACACCCAGCTTTGAAAGAATCTGCATTGCCACACATTCCGGTTCTGATGCAATACCAAGCAACAGATGTTCCGTACCTATAGCAACAAAACCAAAACGGCGTGCCGAACGCATTGATTCATCAATTATTTTACGAGTGCGCGAGGTCATATCAGCAGCACTCAGTGCGGTTTTTGATCCCCTTCCAACAAGATTACAAAGACTGTTTTCCACTTTATCGTAGGATATACCCTTTGACATAAGTATCCGTCCGCCGACACTTTCTATATCTTTCAGAATACCGAGCAGTATATGCTCACTGCCAATATAGGTATGACCGAGCATTGATGCAATATTCTGTGCGTTTTTGAGTGCGTTTGATGCTTTCTTAGAAAACTTCTCCATAAGTTCTCCTTTCAAATAAAAAATTCTCCCGATATATTATTGACAGGAAAAAAAGTTATCTATCAATATATATTGGGAGAAGTTATTAATTATTATCAAACCACGCAAGCATTAAATCGACCATTTCGCCGTAGCTTCGGATACCGCTTTTCTGATCATTAACTTCAAGATAGGTATTATAGACAGTATTTGACACTTGGGCGGTTACGGTTGAGCGATAAGGTGCCCAGTAATTATCCTCAAACTGAACATCATCAATTATTCCGTCATCGCACAATGCAGCAATTTGTTTGGCAAGGTCTTTGTCAGCTTTATAAAGCGCGGTATAGCAGTAGCCAAACGCCATAAATGAACCGCTGTATTTAAAATCAGCACGATCTGATTCCATACAGGCAAGATAACTTAGAAAATTTGCTTCATTCTCACGCATAAACCCACGAAAATGTGTCAGTTCGTGACACATAGTTGCAGGTATGGTAAACTCAGGTACATCAATATTTATATTTGATTCAAAGGTATACGGAATATAAATACCTGTTGTAAGCACAGCCGAAAACAGTTTTGAAGATATAAGCGGTTTATTGCGGATATCAGCGGTTTTCAAAACCGGTATTTTTTCGGACAGTGCCTTATACGCATCTTTAGCGCTGTTTGATGTTTCAAAACGATTGTCATCTGATAAACGCGTTATGCCGTTTTCATCTTTTTTCAACTGATTTCGATATGTGTTCATATCTTCTACCAACATTTCACACAATGAATACAGTTCACTCACATCGCGTTTTTTAACATCAATATCAAGGTATTGAGTTATCTCAACTCTGTAGTAATTGAGACCCATTGTCATCTGGAATAAAAATAACGCAACACTTAATATGCATATTATATTTACAAACAACTTGTAAATAAGATGCCTGCGGCAATTTTTTTCTTTAATAACAGACCGTACAAACAATACAAGATATAATACAGCGCCTGCTAATAACAAAATAACAATAAGTTCTGTCACCGAAAACGGAAAAAGTGAAACCAAACCACCTACCACCCACGATAACGGTTTATATATGTATGGTACAAAAAGCTTTTCGACCCATACATTGTTTAGTCTTGCAAAAAGTACAAGCAAAAATGAAATTGGAATTAAAATCCATAACATCATTCGTTTAAACTGAAATATTTTTTTCATAATTTTCTCCTATGCCGGTATTGCTACATATAATATAACGGAGTGATAAAAATGAAGATTGGTCAAAAATTACCGAATGTAAGCGCACGAACTAGCAAAGGTATTTTGGAGTTTCCCGACTCACTTGCAGGGAAGTGGGTGGTATTGTTTTCTTATATGGGCGCCTTTTTTCCCGTTGATACAACTGATATGCTTGAACTTGACAAAATAAAGCCGAAATTATCAGCATATGATACTGAAATTATAGGGATATCTACTGACAGCGTACCATCAACACTTGCCTGGCTAATGTCTATGAAAAATATGAGCAAAACAGGCACAGCGCCTGATATTGAACTGATATCGGACAAAACCGGTAAAATATCTGAAATTTACGGACTTAACAATGATAACGAACGCGCACTGTACATCATAGATGAAAACGGAATACTTCGTGCAAAACAGCATTTTTCAAGTGAAACGGGTATCAATACAAGCGAACTTGAACGGTTGATTTTAGCGCTTAAAACATCCACCTATCAGTTTTCCCAGACTCCTGCAAACTGGGTCCCTGGAAGTGAAGTTCTGGAATATTCACCACAGACGATAACCTCTGCACAAACAAATATCTCCACAAGAGAAAGCACGGGCGGGCGATGTGTTGACTGGTATTTATGTTATAGACAAGATTCCGGCCTGCGCCATAAGTCGCAAACAATAGGAAATTAATATAAAAGGCGAACATAGGGAAACACTTCATAAAGAAATGTTCTCCCTACTTTCTTTTCTATAAAAATTGATACTTTGAGAAAGGTAAACACTTGCCGAAAATAACATTTCTTTTTCGGTGTGTAAAAGTGATATTGTGAACTAAAGTTTGCAGTGATATTTTTGCCTTACAGCAAAAGTGATATAAAAGCCTACGGCTTTTGTGATATTATATTCGCCAAAAAAACTCGGCGTAGCCGTATATCACTGCAAAGCAATATCACTCGCCAATAGGCGAATATAACTGAGGCGCACTTCCCTACGGAGTGCGCCTCTACGTCCGCGTTTTCTATTTTACCATTCTATAAGAATTTCTTTACCGTCATAGAGATACTGTGCAAAGGTCAGTATTTGTTCTACTTTTGCTGTGGACACAACAAGTCTGCCTTCGCCGTTTAATTCATAGAACGAGTCAAGGTCAGACTGCTTATAATACTTAAGCACATCGGTTGTGCCGTCAATACAGTCTATCTCAATAGTAACAAGCAATTCATCGTTTGCTTTTTTCTCACCGACTTCTTTTATTTCAATACTGATAATATGTGCATAAAGGCTGGAAAAACTTTCATACTCTACATATTTATCATTAATGTATGCACCGAGATTATTCTCCTCAGATGTACCTGTTATATCTATTTCATAGGTCTTGCCGCCGCCTGTGATTTTCAGTTTATCAATAGTGTCATAGGAACGTGTATAAGACATTGATTCACAATAATTTGCCACATTGTGTGTCAGTATATTAACCGTATCCTCATCTATAATATAGATAAACTTATGATCATCCGCATAGCAATAGTAGTATCCCTCCGGTGACAGTTTGCCGAGATATATCGTATTTACTTCCTGTACATTTGTATAAGAAAATACATATGACGGATCATCAAGTCCGTACTTAGCAAGATTTTCAGCACTTAAATCATCATCGTACACCGTAAGTGATGTAAGCGATTTTAAAAGATCTGTTATAAGTGAAGACATTGTAACAGAAAAATCGTGTACTATCGGCTCAACCATAAGATAAGCACTTCTGAGCGATTCGTCAGCCAGATCCTGAAGTTCAACTATGATCTCGTCCTCACCGCGCTGTTTGATAGAGAAACGATTGATATATGATGCATCGGTATTCTCATCAAACTTAAATAACTCAGTACTGTAAAAATCCATACGCGGTGACAGGAAATAGAGTGCAACGTCAGAACTTAGAGTGTATACAGTATCCCCGCCATCTGCACGCATATAGTAGTTTCCGGACGGAGCAAGATCACCTATTTCAAAATGGTGCGACTCATCACCTTTTGTCCAAGTGACAGTTGCATTAGGTTGGTCAAAACCATATTGTTTAAAATCAGTAACACCAACCTCAACTATGGTTTCTGCTTCAAGTGTTCCGACATAAGTAAGAACCGAAAGAATAGTAGAATTCATAACGGGGTAATCTTCTTTACCCTCGATATAAAAGGTTTTTTCAATTCTTTTTACAAAAGCAAACTCATCGTTTGTATTCTTTATATCAAGCCGGTCAGCAGTCGAACCGGTAAACTTAAAGATAGGAATAGTATGTTCCTTCTCAACTTCACCTGTCGGATCCTCCGGCACAGTATCTTTTAAAACAACAACAACGGTAAACAAGACCGCAGCAATTACTACAAGCGCGATAATAGGTGAAAAATTCTTAAAAAACGATCTTTTCGTTTTTTTGCCTTTTTGTTCAGGCGCACCCAAAAATTCAAAATCCTTTTGCTGTATCTGCTCGTTTTCGCGGTTATCATTCATTTCGGGGATGTCATTATTCATTATAAGAATCTCCTTCTGATATAAACAACAAGTCCGATTATAAGGAATATGGCAGGGATAACAGCAAGCACAACAACGGTCATAGCCATTGTCTGCGAATTGTTAAGTGCAACAACGGTAGATGAAGTAGACTTTTGTGCTGCAAGGATAGTATCGTCCTGCTCATTAACCATTATCTTATATATTTGCATAAGATATTCACCGTTGCCTGTATATGAAAGGTATTCATCAGTAAGCATATCGGCGGAACCGCAAGCAAGTACATAACTTTGTACCTGAATGTTGTTTATATATTTATATTTCATAGAAAGCACAGACAAAGCGAAAGAGCCGGGGATATCTGTTTCCTGCTGCTCTGATGTGTTATACACATAAGAATTATCTCTGCTGTAAGAAGTGTCACTGTAAGAAGTTACAAGTTCCTGTGTACGATATATCGAATTTTCCTTAAACAAAAGATCGATAGAACGGCTATTAGGAATAATCGGCGCAGTAACAGTCGATACAGTAGCACCGGTATTCATAATTTCCTCAGTAGTAAATCCCGCTATAACACAGTTCGGATATGAGGACAGACAATTGGTTTCATCCATAATAAGATCGTTATTAAATGCAATACCCCAAGTAGCCAACATTTTTTCAAGATTCGGAAGTGCAACGGAATCCGTTGCCGAAAAATACATAAGGTTATTTCCAAACTCGTTACCGTTGTTTAAATAATCCTCAATCAAACGAAGTTCACTTTCCGAATAATCGCGTGTGGGGTTGCAGATAACCATAACGCTTGATCCTAAAGCAAATTTACCTGTATAAGTGAGAAGATTTATTTCTTCAACCTCGGCACCATTATTGGCTATCATATTCATAAAACTTTCATAGCCTTCTTCGCCGTGGCCTTTAACAAAATAAACCGTGGGGATATCTTCCTTGGTAACAAACAGTATGCCTGCTGCAAGGCGCTCCTCAAGATAAACATGGATAGCACCCGTTTCTTTATCGTATTCAAAATATTCATCAATATTGAATACACGTATACGGTCATTACAGCTGACTACTAAAGCACCTTGCTGGACATTATATTCCGTACCATACTGTGTAAGTGCAGATGGGTTTACCTCGGGATCAATATACGAATAACTGATATTATCAGAAAGATTGCAAAAACGCTTTAACGGCTCAGATATATAATAAGGGTAGTCTGTTTCGTTATAGAACACCGTTATTTCTATTTTGGTGTCTTCATCAAGCGAGTTTACGACCTGCTTGGTAGCATCTGATATTTCATAAAGTCCGGTCGATGTCATATCTATCGCCCACGAATATGAATCGGTAAGAATCGAAAACACCATATTAGCCGCAATGACAACTATGATAAGTGCTGCTGTAAGTGCTGTTGCAAGAGTGCCGTACTTGAATGAGCGTGACTTGAAAAAGCTTTGCTTTACAGGTTTTTCGTCCTTGATTGCACAAACGATTATCTCTTCAGCCTCTGTTATGTTTTCTTCGGGGATGTTATTAATGTTTTTATCCATTTAACTCCACCTCCTTTTATCAATCACGCGAACAGTAAGGAATACAAATATTACCGCAAGGCTTAAGAAATAAATAAGGGAAGATATATTGAACAGACCCTCGTTAAACTCATTATAACGCTCGGTAACAGAAATCGCACTTACGATTTTTGTGATAAATGAATTATTAAGCGAATCGGAAACATAGTCCGCAACTGCAAAGAAAGCAAGGGAAAACGCACCCATAATAAATGCTGTTATCATACTCTCGGTAAGAACGGACATAAGCATTGCAATTGCAAGGAATG
>JAZUOQ010000002.1:0-13199 GCA_045604775.1 Eubacteriales bacterium | reverse complement strand
ATTATAGCAACGAAAGCAATGAAAACTTACCGGACAGAAATGCAATGGCAATGATAACTGATGATTTAAATGAGGCAATTTCGACGATATTCCAACACTATGGAGCATTTTTGATGGATTTCTCTGAAACAGATTTAACAGACGAGTAATTCTTTTAAGAGCACAAGCATCAATATTTGTTGGTGCTTGTGCTTTCTTGAAAAATGCACATCAATGTGGTATTTTATTTACGTGCTGACCGCCGGCACCTGATGCGCGGTAGGTATCCACCTTCAAATCTTCATCACGAATTTCTATAGAAGTATCATCTTCAAGCTCAGGCATAACTTCAAGCGAAGCAAAAGAGGTGTGACGCCTGCCCGATGAATCAAAAGGAGACACACGTACAAGCCTGTGTACACCGTTCTCACCTTTCAGATAACCATAGGCATATACACCCTCAACTAAAATAGAAGCACTTTTTATGCCAGCTTCATCACCGTCAAGGTAGTCAAGTACAGTTATTTTATAGTCGTGACGCTGTGCAAAGCGTGTATACATACGATAAAGCATTTCCACCCAATCTTGAGCTTCCGTACCACCGGCACCTGCATGGAATGTAAGGATCGCATTACATTTATCATACTCACCCGAAAGAAGTGTTTTCAGTTTTGCTTTTTCAAGTTCTGACTCAAATTCGGCAAACCCTGTAACAATATCGTTTTCAAGCTCGTCCGCTTCAAGTTCTGCAAGTTCTATAAGTGTACACAAATCTTCATACTGACTGATAAGTTTTTCGTAGCCTGATATAGTATCTTTTGCATTTTTTATTGCTTGTGATACTTTTTGGGAGCGTTCCATATCATTCCAAAACCCTTCAGTCGCAGTCAAGGCTTCGTCTGCTTCAAGCTGTGTCTTTACTGAATCTATCTTTAGTGCACTGTACAGATTCTCAAGCCCGTCTTTGAATATTCCAAGCTTTGCTTTATAATCATCAATAATTATCATATCAATATTCCTTTCTATCTTTTCTATTATAATTATACGCCTACTTTTTGTCAACAACATAAAAATTCAATAAAGTATTTATTTTTTGGAAAACATATTGTATAATCTATTATGTATAACTATATAAGGAGCGTTTATTTTGAAAACTAAGCATCTGTTTTGTATAGCACTGGTGTCGGTGCCGGTGTTCTCCATATTGCGCGTTTTGCAGTATATATTTGCAATTGATGAAACCGGACTTTTTGTAACAGACAGTCTGTTTCAAAAGCTGCTTTCCGTATCAATATATATACTTGCAACAGTAATGGCGATTTTGGCATTGGTAAATATTTTTATGAATAAAAAGAGTATGATTGACTGCAAAACCGTGGCAAAGGTCCCGCTCACAAGTGTGATTTTTATATCACTGTGCGCAATCCAGCTTTATGGAGCAGGCTATTTATTGGGAAACTATATAGCCGGTGAGAGCTTTGATTATATTTGTATATTCAAACTATTGTCAGCGATATTTTTCGGACTGTATGGTGTGTATATGTTATCTTCGCGTGTATCACACTCTGCTCTTCTTGCAACCGGTTTTTTTGCACCTATATACGCAGTAATGCTCGGTGTGCGTTCGTTCTTCAGTTCCTTTGAGTCAGCGCATAACAGCTACAACAAACTTGAAATTATCACCTTGTGTGCAATGGCACTTATGCTGATATGTGTAAGCGGCGCGCTTTCCGGCGCGAGAATAAGGCTTTCGCGTCTTTGCTCAGTCACAATGTTGTATACTGCATTTGCATCTGCTTCGGCGTTAGGCGAATTATATGTTGTATTTACTGTTGGCAAACCTCAAAATGAGGTGCTTGAGATAGTTGAGCAAATACTTCTTATTCCTGCAGCACTTTTGATTCTTGCTAATATCAAATCGACGAAAAAAACAGCACAGTCTTCCGAACATACTCAGGAATATGATGATGTAATAAGTGATTATAAACGAATTTTCGGTTCAGATCTGAATAAATAAAAAACTTATGCACACAATACACTTGGTGATTGTATGCGTAAAACATTAATTATAATAATATTAATCTGTGCTGTAATACTGACAGCACTTGGTATTTCTAAAACAGACAGCGGTACAAAGCAGGTTGCGGGATTTCTCGACAGTAATATACTGTTTGAATACAAAGACGGAACGCTTACTTTGCTTAATATCAGATTGGGGTAAAAATGAACAGGCAAAACATACGTAATTTTTCAATTATCGCGCATATCGATCACGGCAAATCAACTGTTGCCGACAGACTTCTTGAAATATGTGATGCGGTTACCAACCGCGAAATGAGCGATCAGCTTCTTGATAATATGGATCTTGAAAAAGAACGCGGCATCACTATTAAAGCGCGTGCAGTACGCCTTGAATATAAGGCTAAAGACGGACAGGTGTATACAATAAATCTTATTGACACACCCGGACACGTTGATTTTAACTATGAAGTGTCACGTGCACTTGCAGCATGCGAGGGTGCGGTACTTATCGTTGATGCATCGCAGGGGATTGAGGCACAAACGCTTGCCAATACATACATTGCGATTGACAATAATCTTGAGCTTGTGCCGGTCATTAACAAAATCGACCTGCCATCTGCAAACCCCGAAAAATGTATTCACGAAATTGAGGATATAATCGGTATTCCCGCCGAAGATGCACCTCAGGTATCAGCAAAAATGAATATAAATATGGAGTCTGTACTTGAGTCAGTAGTACAAAATATCCCCGCTCCGAAAGGCGATGACAAAGCACCGCTTTCGGCACTTATTTTTGATAGTTACTATGACAGTTACAAAGGCGTTATAGTTTATGTGCGTATGATGGACGGTACAGTAAAACCTGGTGATAAAATACGTATGATGGCAACAGGCGCTGAGTTTGAGGTGGTAGAGTGCGGTTATATGCGTCCGCTTGGTCTTGAAAGCGCAAAACAACTTTGTGCAGGTGAGGTAGGATACATTACCGCATCCATTAAAAACGTTGAGAATACGCGTGTGGGCGATACCGTCACAAATGCTGACAATCCTTGTACAAAACCGCTTGCCGGATATAAAGAATGTACACCGATGGTATTTTCGGGTGTTTACCCTGCTGACGGTGCCAAGTACGATGATCTTAAGGATGCGCTTGCAAAACTTAAACTTAATGATGCTTCATTTATGTTTGAACCGGAAACATCTGCAGCGCTGGGATTTGGTTTCCGCTGCGGCTTTCTCGGACTTTTGCATATGGAAATAATACAGGAGCGTATTGAGCGTGAATTTATGCTTGATATCATAACTACAGCACCGTCTGTTTCCTACCTTGTACGATATACTAACGGCAACGAAGAATATATTTCCAATCCGACCAACTACCCCGACCCTGCAGAGATAGCCGAAACTCTTGAACCGTATGTCAAAGCGGATATTATTGCCCCCGAAGAATTTGTAGGTAATATTATGGAATTATGTCAGGACAGACGCGGTATATTCAAAGATATGACATACATTGACACAGGCCGCGTAAATATACATTACGAGTTACCTTTGGGTGAGATTGTGTACGATTTTTTTGATACTTTGAAATCACGTACCAGAGGCTATGCTTCTCTTGATTATGAATTGTCTGATTACAAATCATCAAAGCTTATAAAACTGGATATTCTGCTTTCAGGTGATATTGTTGATGCGCTCTCTTTTATCGTCCACACCGACAAGGCATATCCACGTGCAAGAAAAATGGCTGAAAAATTAAAACAGCACATACCACGTCAGCTTTTTGAAATACCGATACAGGCAGCAGTCGGCGGTAAAGTCATTGCCAGAGAGACAGTAAAAGCGCTGCGAAAAGATGTACTTGCAAAGTGTTACGGTGGTGATATCACCCGTAAAAAGAAGCTTCTTGAAAAACAAAAAGAAGGCAAAAAGCGTATGCGTTCCCTCGGAAACGTAGAGGTACCTCAGGAAGCATTTATGGCTGTTCTTAAACTTGACAGTGACAACTGATTTTAATATGACATCGCTTTATATTCACATACCGTTTTGCAAATCCAAATGCTATTATTGCTCATTTTACTCGGGTGAATTTGAGTACAAAGAGGAATACACAAAATCAATTATACGCGCAGTAAAATACTATGGCGGTAAAACGCTTAAAACCGTATACATTGGCGGCGGCACACCGAGTGTTTTGTCACCCTTACAAATATCGCATATTTTAGAGGCGGTTACTACTTACAACAGTATATCACAGGACTGTGAAATAACAGTAGAGGCAAACCCCGAAAGTCTTAATGTTGAGTTTTTGACAGCGCTTAAACAAAACGGTGTAAACCGTTTGTCACTTGGTGTACAATCACTTAACGATACTGAACTAAAAGCAATAGGCAGACTGCATACAGCAAAAGATGCCATTTATGCAATTGAGCTATTGCGAAAAAACGGCTTTAATAATATAAGCTGTGACCTTATTTTCGGGCTCCCGACTCAGAGGATGGACAGTTTTTGTCAAAATGTAAAAACGCTTAAAGACTTAGATGTACCTCATATCTCCTGTTACAATTTACAATTGGAAAAGGGGACTCCGATATACAATACCCCTGTACCGAATGAAGAAACGCAAGAGAAAATGTACTTTGCGCTGTGTAATATACTCTCAGACTATAGGCACTATGAAATTTCAAATTTTTGCAAACAGGGTTTTCACAGCAGGCATAACAGTGTATATTGGACCAGTGAAGATTATATAGGTCTTGGTCCGTCTGCGCACTCAAAAATCGGTAACAACCGCGCATATTTTAACAGTGATATTAAAGGCTTTTTAAAAAAAGAAAGTTTTGAGTTTGACCACACAGATCAAATTGATGATACGCTGTTTGAAAAAATAATGCTGAGTCTTCGTACTGACAGCGGAATATCGCTTTCACTTATACAAAAAAGTAAAAGCTACATTGAAAAATTATTAAAAGGCGGTTTCGCCAAAATATCAAACGACAGGCTGATTCTTACCAATAAAGGTTATTACCTGTCAAACACTATAATTTCAGATATTGCAGCAAAGGAATGTTAAAAATGACTTACAATTACAAAACACAGGGTGTATGTTCAAGAAGCATAACCATTGAGATAGAGGACGGCAAAGTAATCTCTTGTGAATTTATTGGTGGGTGCAACGGAAATACACAGGGAATTTGTGCGCTTGTCGAGGGTATGGACATAACAGAGGTTATTGACAGACTTGAAGGTATACAGTGCGGATACAAGGGCACCTCTTGTCCCGACCAGCTTGCAAAAGCACTTACCAATATAATGAACGGTGATGCAAATGATTGAGCTTTTATCACCTGCAGGTGATTTTGAAAAGCTGCGTGCTGCAATACATTACGGTGCAGATGCCGTTTATCTTGCAGGCACGCGGTTCGGTATGCGCGCCGCGGCAGGCTGTTTTGAAATAAACGAGCTTAAAGATGCGTGTGATTACTGTCACAGCAGGGGCAAAAAAATGTATTTAACCCTTAATACAATGCCGCACCCTGACGAGTATAATGCTCTGCGTACATTTTTAAAAGACATTGATGATATACCGATAGATGCTTATATCATTGCAGATCTGGGTGTATTATCGATGGTAAAAAGTATCTCACCCAAAAAGGAGATACATATATCAACTCAGGCATCCGTAGTATCTGCAGAAAGTGCAAAAATGTATCATAGCCTTGGTGCTAAACGTGTTGTACTAAGCCGTGAACTTACATTTGAAGAAATTGCAGATATACGCAAAAATACACCGCCCGAACTTGAACTGGAAGCGTTTGTGCACGGCGCTATGTGTATTTCATACAGCGGACGGTGTCTTATTTCCAACCACTTTACAGGCAGGGACGCAAACCGCGGTGCCTGTGCACAGCCTTGCAGATGGGTATACAATATTACAGAAGAAAAACGCCCCGATATGCCGCTTACAATGGAGCAGGAGCAAACGGGAACTTTTCTTTTTGGATCTAAAGATTTGTGTATGATAGAGCATATTCCGGATCTTTGTGAAAGCGGCATCTGCAGTTTTAAGATTGAGGGCAGAATGAAAAGCGCGTATTACACAGCAGTTACGGCAAATTCATACCGCATAGCGATAGATTCGTATATTTCAGATCCCGCTCACTATACTTTTAATACAGAACTTTTGCGTGAACTAAACAGTGTATCCCATCGTGAGTATGACACAGGCTTCTTCTATGACAAACCCCAGATTGATGCAAAAGTGGCAAGCACTACCGGATATATCAGTCCAAAAGCATATATTGCATACTGTATCGGTTACGATAAAGAAAGCGAGCGTGCTGAATTTATACAGAAAAACAAGGCGTGTGAAGGAGATAGATGTGAAATACTCTCACCCGGTAAAACAGGCGTGCCTATCATACTTTGTGATATGCGTGACGAAAACGGCGAACCGATAAATTGCTGTCCGCGCCCGTTTATGAAATTTTCCATTAAAGCACCCTTTGAAATAAAAGCAGGTGATATTTTAAGAGTATGAATACATTTTATTACGATACAAAAGACAGTGTGATAACACTTAAGTGCCGTGCACTTGATGATATAGGCTACACTAAGCACTGCTTTACAACCCGCAAAGGCGGTGTAAGCCGCGGTGCAAAAGCTTTTACTAATATGTCTTTTGCAAGAGAAGACAAACAAACGGTTTTGGAAAACTACCGCCGTATCCAAAATGCCGTCGGCTTTACGGGTAATTTTGCACAGACATACCAAACACACACATCAGATGTTAAATATGTGAAAATGATAAGCGGGTTTTGTGCAAGTGAAAAACCGGTTGATGGGCTTATAACTGACGAAAAGGGGATTTGCCTTTGTGTGTACACTGCCGATTGTGTACCGATACTGATAGCGGACAAAAAACACCGTGCAATATCTGCTGTACACTCGGGCTGGCGCGGTACTGCAGGCAGAATTTCAAAAAATGCGATCGATCAAATGAGAGAGCGTTTTGGTATATTGCCAAACGACCTTGTTATTGCAATCGGTCCGTTTATACACCAATGTCACTTTGAAGTCGGTCAGGATGTATATGATGCTTTTTGTCAAAACGATGAAGGCTTTGCACCTTGTTTTGATAAGAAAGGTGAAAAATATATGTTTGATCTTGGGGATGCAAATAAGTATATACTTATGCAGCTTGGCATCCCCGAACAAAATATCCATATAACAAAGGACTGTACCTACTGCAATGAGGAACTGTATTATTCACATCGAAGAAACGGCAACGATCGCGGTAATTTATGCGGTATGATAGAGATATGAAAAAAAGATTTATCTTATTAATATTAATAATATGTCTCACACTATGCAGTTGCGAGGCTGAAATATTTACAAATGATATACTGGGTGCTTACAGCGATACAGACAGTGAGCCTGAAAATCAAAAAACTGTCATGGAAGATATTACACTTTTGTATTATCCGGATATGGATACCCATCCGCTTACCACAAATGTATATGCCAATCACGAACTGTTAAAATTGGTTTATTCACCTTTAATACGTGTTGACTCGCAGTTCCAGCCATACTGTGTGCTTGCCCAGAATTATACTCAAAACAAGAATACAGTTACTGTTACTTTGCGTGATGGGCTTGTATTTTCGGATGGAACAGTAGTCACGGCACAGGATGTAGTAAACAGTTTTAAGACAGTTTTAAAAACACCCGAATCGCCATATTATACACAAGTATCCGCATTTTCACGGTTTTATGCTAAAGATAAACACACATTTATTTGTGAAACACATACAGCGGACATTGATGCCGCAATTCTTTTAGATGTACCTGTTCTAAAGGGCGGAACTGAACTTATAGGATGCGGACCGTACCTGTTTTCTGAGCGTGAAGGAAAAAGCGTTCTTGTTATCAACGAAAACTATTACAAACGTTCAACAGTACCTGTTATATATCTTGTAGACACAAAAACAGATACACATATTTCATCGCTCTTTTCGGCAGGTGAGCTTGATATAATCGCGGTGGCAGGTAACGATGACTTATCACTTACCAATCTTCGCGATTATTCGATAGTCACTTATCCGTCTAATAATATGATTTATATAGGAATTAATCATACAAATGAACTGCTTTCAAAAGCAGAGGTGCGCTGTGCAATATCAGATATGATTGATCGTAACAAGACTGCTTCTCAAGAACTTGTCGGTCTGGCAGACGGAACCGTATATCCGTTTAATCCGTCATGGTACAGAATGGATGGTATACCCTCTGTGCCTGATTACAGTGAAGAAAAAGCAAAAAAATCAGCTGAGCTTTTAAAAGATTCTGAACTTAAACTTATAATACCGCAGGGGTCAGATATCAAAACTACAGTGGCGCAAAGCATTGTGCAAAATTTTAAAACAGCAGGTGTTACGCTTACTGTAACAGAACTATCGCCTGAGGAATATAAATCGGCAGTGCAAACCGGTGCTTATGATCTATATCTTGGTGAAACGGCAGTATCGCGCAGTATGGATGCTTCATACCTGTACAAAACAGGTGGCAGTATGAATTACACAGGTTATACAAACACTGAACTTGACAGTCTGTTTACACAGTATAAAGCCGGTAAAATCTTGATGAATGAATACATTGAAACTTTCAAAGCTGAAATGCCGATCATACCCATTCTTTTTAGAAAAAATGTTTTGTATGTTGCAAGCGGTATCAAAAACTTTGCAGCACAATCTGCCTGGAACAGTTTCGGAGATATAACAACAGTAACACTTAATAACTAAGAGGATGAGCTTTTACTCATCCTCTTATCTTTATAATTTATTTAATATATCTTTTAATGCGTTGTAAGCTGTGGTGTATGCAATGTCACCAGCCAATTTTTTTGTTTTATCAATGCTTTTGCCGCCCTCAAGCGCCTCAAAACCGGCAAAATGTGAAAGATGCGGTTCAAGACTTACAAAACCTTTATAGCCGTCAGCTTTAAGCATTGCAAGTATTTTTTCGATATTTCCGTCGCCGTAGCCTGCCGGAACTACTGCACTGTTTTCGTAAAGAGCATCCTTTATATGCACATACTCGATGTACCCCTTAAGTGCATCATATGCCTTAAGTGTATCGGTTCCAACCTGTACAAAGTTTGCAAAATCAAAAGTGCACTTAAAATTATCACAGTACAGATTTTCAAAAATATCAACACAACGCTCGTAAATATCTCCGTAAATGTCCTTTTCGTTTTCGTGAAGAAGAATAACATTTTCACTCTTGGCGTACGCAATAAGCCTTGTAAGACGTGCAAACACCTCGTCCCTGTACTTTTCGTTTTCACCCTCGGTAAAAAAAGAGAACATACGAATATATTTGGTATCAAGAATTTTTGCAAATCGGACTATTTTTTTGTATTTTTCGAATTCATCATCGAAACTATCCGTTATTTTAATTTTGCCGATAGGTGATCCGATAGCAGATATCTTAATACCCTCACTGTCAAGTTCAGCCTTAAGTGCCGTGACCTCTTCATCGGTAAGTGTACTGATATTTTTACCGTTTACACCGCGAAGCTCAATATGTTTTATTCCCAACTTATGTAAAAGATTGTACTGTTCCGACATCATATCGCCGATTTCGTCAGCAAATCCTGTTAATATAAAATCACTCATTTTTACACCTCGTATATTTTGTTCATAACATTAATAGTATCATAGCAGTCGTAAAGTGAACAAGGTATGTCACCATCACCGAGTACCGACTTATAAAAACCATTGATAACACGTCTGTGTGACTCGCCCCAACACGCTTTGCCGATACCGGAACCCACGGTGTAGTCATAAAACTCACGTTCTCTGCCCTTTGGCATAACACATAAAGTGTTCGTGTCAATAGAGATATTTCCATGCTCAAAAAACAGCGTTATTTCAGCAGCCGGTGATGTAACATTTGATGTGGTTGCAAAAAACACACCTCTGCCGTTTTCATAATCAATTACCGCACTTACATTGTCTTCGACGTCAATATCGGGATGAGTGAAATTATTGACAGATGCTTTTACTGATTTCGCTTTACCAAGAAACACACCAAGAAGATCCAGTGTGTGTATTGCCTGATTTATAAGTACACCGCCGCCCTCTGTATCCTTACTGCCACGCCAGTCACTTTCTGAATAATACGCTCCATCACGGTTCCAGGTAACGATACCGCGTGCGCCCAAAAGCTTACCCAACATTTTGTTTTTTATGTATTCTAACGCTTTATCTGTGGTTTCGTTAAACCTATTTTGAAAACAAACACACAGTTTTTTTGTGCTGTTTTTAACAGCGCTTGATAAAATATCAAGTTCACAACTATTCATTGCAGGAGGTTTTTCAAGCAGTACATTAACGTCTTTTTCAAGTGCCTTTACCGCAACAGGTACGTGAAGGTGATGAGGCAGACAGATGTGTAAAACATCAATTTGCTCCTTTTCAAGCATCGTATCTATATCTGTGTATATGTTATCGCATATAGACTTTGCGCGATCGGGAATTATATCACAAACGGCAATTATTTTGCCGCCGCTTTTAATTATGCCGTCAGCGTGTACCTTTGAAATGGAACCGCAACCGACAATAGCCGCCCGTATCATTAATAACTCCCTTCTGTATCAAAAGATATGTCGGCACCTACTGTTTTTTTACGTGAACTATCAATGCGCTTTTTAAGTTCTGTATAATATTCATTCTCATCAACAGGGAGAGTTACGGCTGTATTTTTCCAAGCGGACATATGCATTGCATTTGAAAGCATAAGACCGCGAATACCCTCGCTGCCGTCTGCCACAAGCGGCTCGTCACGCAGTATTTTGCCGCAAAAAGCACGAAGAACGCCCATATGCTGAGGGTTCTGACCGTCGGTTTCGACCAATACTTCTTGCTCAAACGGAGGTTTTTTAAAGCCTTCTTTTGAGGTTTTGCAATACTCCCTCTCATCTTCCAAAAGCTTTGTAAATTTAAGTATTTTTGTGTCCTCACATACAAGCTTACCTTTTGTACCTGTAATTTCAAAACGGTTTGTTCCTGGTGCATCGCCTGTAGAAGTGATAAACACACCGGTTGCACCGTTTTTAAATTCAAGATATGCTGTAACATCGTCCTCGACTTCAATATCGTGCCATTTACCCTCATGTAAAAATGCATGCACTTTTACCGGCAAACCGCATATCCACTGTAACAGGTCAAGCTGGTGCGGACACTGATTTAAAAGGACACCGCCTCCCTCGCCGGACCAAGTCGCACGCCAATCACCGCTGTCATAGTAATACTGTGTCCGGTACCAGTCGGTAATTATCCAGTTTACACGCTTGATCTCACCTATCTCACCGCTATCTACCATTTCCTTCATTTTACGGAATACACAGTTTGTACGCTGATTGAACATCATTGCAAAGACTTTGTCTTGCTTTTGAGCGTACTCATTCATCTCGCGCACCTGTTTTGCATAAACGCCTGCAGGTTTTTCACAGACTGTATGCTTTTTACATTCAAGAGAATACATAACGAGTTTTGGATGATCGTAGTGGGGCACTGCGACGATGACCGCGTCAATATCAGCATTTTTTATCATATCAACCGCTTCGGTGTAAATCTCAATATCACCGAAAAGTTCTTTTGCGGTATTGCGTTTAGACTCATTTCTGTCCGCAACAGCACACAGTACCATATCCGGAACTTGTCCCTCGAAAATTTTTTTTGCGTGAGACATACCCATATTACCTATACCTGCAATACCTACCCTTACCTTATCCATATTACACCTCAAAATATTTTTTTAAATAGTTATAACTCTCTTCAAGACACTCAAACGGGTCGCGGCCGTTGCAATCGTCCTGTTCAACAAGCGCATATTTAACATCCGCGCCTTTAAGATGCTCTAATATTTTAGGATAGTTCATATTGCCGCTTCCGACAGGCATCATTTTGATTTCTTTGCCAATGATACCGTAGTCTTTAAGATGTACACAGTCGATTTTTCCCTTTAGTCTGTCAATAAGGTCATATACATCTGCACCACCGTAGTTTACCCAATAACAATCAAGCGTTACCATCATATCAGGTAATGCTTCTATAAGAATATCGAACAACCATTTTCCGTCTGCTTTTGCAAACTCAAACTGATGATTATGATAGGTAAATTCTTTACCTGCCGTTTTCATTTTTTTAATAATCGGAGCGTATATTTTTGCAAACTCCAAAACGCCTTGTGCCGAATGCATTTCCTTTGGCATAGCACCAAGACCTATGTACTTGCAGTCATAAATATTGTGCTTTTCGATAACTTTATCAATATCTCCTATCAAAGCATCGTGCGGGATGTGGGTTACCGCAATCTCAAGACCGAGTCTGTCACAAATCTCCTTGAGTTTTACGGCATCAATTTCTCCTATTCCTGATATCTGAACACATTTATAACCGATTTTTGCAACACGCTCAAGACCTTTTTCGATTTCTTTGGGTGTTGTCATTTGTTTTCTTAAAGTGAAAAGTTGTGCACCAAGTTTCATAAAAATACCTCCAAAAGATTTCTAGATTGATTATATCATTGTAAATCAATAATTTAATTGCAAAATTTAACTTTTATATTGCAAAAATAGCGCTGGTATAATATATTATAAATATGAGAACAAAATCAATTGACAATGATCGGTTCAGCATTTCATACTCTGTGACAGAGGGTGGCGACAATAATCTTATAATGCACTGTCACAATGAATATGAATTGCTGTACTTTATACGCGGCGATGTTCGTTATATAATCGAAGGCGCTGAATATCTGTTAAGTGCAGGTAGTTTGCTATTAATACCTCAGGGTGTTCTGCATGGTGTTAACGAATGCGGTGAAGGCTGTTATCAGCGTATGGTACTTTATTTGTCACGGTATATGTTTGATGACGACGGCAAAGCACTGATAGATAAAGTATTTAACGGCAGATATTATTACGAGAAAACGGAAGGTTATGGAATCGATATCGCTTTTGATGATATTTTCAATGCAAAAGAAATCGGAGATTATGCAATGGATATCGCGGTACAGTCACTTCTTGTAAAGATACTGTATATGAAGACGCGGGAACAACACTCTTGGTCACCAACACCATCAGGTGATACGCTTTCGAGTATAATTTCATATCTTAATGACAACTTCTGCTC
>JAZUOQ010000001.1:0-3233 GCA_045604775.1 Eubacteriales bacterium | reverse complement strand
GTTGCACAGAAAAATGTGTGAGGAGGCGGTGCAGGGTCTTGGCATACACCATTCACAGCACAGGATCGTTATGCATCTTAGCAAGTGTGATGATATTCCATCGCAAAAAGAACTTGCCGAGAGGTTTCATATCAGTCCGGCGGCAGTTGCAGTTACTGTTAAAAAACTCGAAAACGGTGGGTTTATAAAACGTCTTTCTACTGAAAATGACAAGCGTTTTAATAAAATTGAGATAACAGATGCAGGTAAAAAGATCATTGTTCGAACGAAAGAATTGTTTGAAAGTGTTGATAATACTATGTTTTACGGCATTGATGATACAGAACGACGG
This sequence comes from Eubacteriales bacterium, assembly GCA_045604775.1. Classification (GTDB taxonomy): domain Bacteria; phylum Bacillota; class Clostridia; order Oscillospirales; family QAKW01; genus RGIG9041. The sequence continues at coordinate 2,902 of JAZUOQ010000001.1, read as the reverse complement.
ACGCTGTTGTCAATAATGACTAGAATGGAATCAAATCTTAAAGAAGGGAAAATAATACAATGAAAAGATGGCTTAAATATGTAAAGCCTTATACACCTTTTTTCATACTGGGTCCGCTATGTATGATAGTTGAGGTTATAGGCGAGGTACTTATGCCAAAGTTTTTATCGATGATAGTAAACGAGGGTGTAAATACGGGTAATACACTTTATATTGCAGGGATTTGTGCTTTAATGGTGATTACTGCTGTATGTATGATGTTAGGCGGCGTCGGCGGCTCCTATTTTGGTGCAAAGGCATCAGTCAATTTTGCAACGGATGTACGCCGTGATGTATATAAAAAGATACAGAAATTCTCTTTTGCAAATATTGATAAATTTTCTACCGGTTCGCTTGTTACGCGTATGACAAACGATGTTACGCAGATACAGAACTTTGTAAATATGTTACTTCGTATGTTCTTGCGCTCACCCGGTATGCTTATTGGTGCGCTTGTGATGGCAATTTCACTAAAACCGTCACTTGCGGTCGTTCTTGCAGTATCTATTCCTGCAATATTTGTGGTACTCGCATTTATTATCCGACTCGGTTTTCCGAGATTTGCAATAATGCAGACTAAGATAGATGCACTTAATTCTACTATACAGGAAAGCATTACCAATACACGTGTTGTAAAATCGTTTGTGCGTGAGGATTTTGAAAAAGAAAAGTTCGGCAAAGCTAACGGTGATCTCAAACGCTCAGGCATGAGTGCAATGATAGTTATGATCTGCACTCAACCCTTTATGACACTTATTATGAATCTTACAGTTGCGGCGGTATTATGGTTTGGCGGCTCGCTTGTTATGAACGGAAATATGCCTGACGGGGATCTTATTGCATTTATTACTTATATTAATCAAATACTTCACTCACTTGTTATGGTGACAATGTTGTTCACCTTCTCATCAAGAGCAATCGCATCGGGTAAGCGTATCGGCGAAGTGCTTGATGAGAAAATTGAAATTACAGATGACAATGCCGCCGCTCCGTCAAGACAAGTCAAACGCGGCAGTGTTGAATTTAAAAACGTAAGTTTTAGATACTATAAAAATAGTGAGGGAAAGGTTCTGGATAACATAAATCTTACTATTAATTCCGGCGAAACAGTTGGAATTATCGGTTCGACCGGATGCGGTAAGACAACCCTTGTTTCGCTAATCACACGTCTTTATGATGCTGATGAGGGAGAAGTGCTTGTTGACGGAGTAAATGTTCGTGAGTACAGTCTGTACAATTTGCGTGAAGGCGTTGGTATGGTGCTTCAGAAAAATGTTCTGTTTTCAGGTAGTATTGAGGATAATTTACGCTGGGGCAATAGTGATGCGTCAATTGAACAGATACGTACTGCATGTGATAATGCACAGGCAGATGGGTTTATTACAAGCTTTACTGACGGATATCAGACACAGCTTGGTCAAGGCGGAACAAATGTGTCGGGAGGTCAGAAACAAAGACTATGTATTGCAAGAGCTCTTTTGAAATCACCTAAAATACTTATTCTTGACGACTCGACAAGCGCTGTTGATACTGCAACAGAAGCACGTATCCGTGAAGCTTTTAAGAATGAACTTGCTGACTCCACAAAAATCATAATCGCACAGCGTATTTCGTCTGTTCGCGATGCAGATAAGATAATAGTTATGGACGACGGGGTCGTTACGGGTGTTGGTACCCATAATGAACTTATGGAGTCGAATACAGAGTATAGAGAGATATATTACTCACAAAATGAAAAGGAAGGGGGCGATAAATAATGTCTGCACGCAGCCTTGAAGAACTCAAAAAGCAGTATAAGGGAACTGCGACTATGAAAGGTCACGGCGGTCCCGGTCCGCGTGGTGCCGGCAGAGGTCCCGGTGCAAGAGGTAAAGGCCCCGGCGGTAAGCCGAAAAACTTTAGAAAAACAGTAAACCGTATTTTTAGCTATATTGCGATGTATAAACTGCGTCTTGTTGTTGTTATATGTTGTATGTTATTAACAACAGTAACACAACTGGCAGGCTCATATATCCTTCGCCCTGTAATAAACAGTCTTACTGATTCCACAAAAACAGTAAGTGAACGCACAACTCACCTTATCACAATGATAGGTGTTATGATAGGTATTTATCTTATAGGTGTTATGTTTACCTATTTACAACAGCGCCTTATGCTTACCGTATCCCAGAATGCGATTGAAAAGATACGAAATGACCTTTTTAATAAGATTCAGACACTGCCTGTGCGCTTTTTTGATACCAATCCTACAGGTGAAGTTATGAGTCGTTTTACCAACGATGTTGATAATATAGGGACAATGCTTGACCACTCTATTGTCGCCGTTATTTCCGGCTCGGTAACACTTGTAGGAACGCTTGCGATGATGGTATATACAAATATTTGGCTTACTCTTATAACCGTTTTGTTTATGCCTATATTTGTTTTCGGCGGGGCACGGATAGCAAAGATAGTCAGTAAATATCATTCAGAGCAACAGGCTGCACTTGGTGCAGTTAACGGCTATATTGAAGAAACTGTAACCGGTCAGAAGGTTATAAAAGTATTTAATCACGAAAGCACTTGTGAGGAAGAATTTTCGCTTCTTAATGAGGACTTGCGCGACAAGCAAATAGGTGCTCAGTTCTGGGGCGGTATTATGGGTCCTATTATGGGTAACACCTCACAGATAAGTTATGCACTTACAGCGGGAATTGGTGGTATACTTTGTGCACTTGGAAAATTTGATATCGGCGGTCTTACCATTTTTGTAAACTATGCAAGACAATTTTCAATGCCAATAAATCAGCTTTCTCAGCAGATTTCCACCGTTTTCTCCGCACTTGCAGGCGCAGAGCGTGTGTTTGCTATTATTGATCTTGAC